>CALFYB010000076.1 GCA_937952995.1 uncultured Caulobacteraceae bacterium | reverse complement strand
ACGAGTGCCATGTGACGGTGCCGCAGATCGGGGCCATGTATAAGGGCGACTACCGACGCAAGTTTACGCTCGCCGAATATGGCTTTCGCCTGCCCTCCTGCCTGGACAACCGTCCGCTCAAATTCGAGGAATGGGACGCGATGCGGCCCCAGACGGTCCACGTCTCGGCCACGCCCGCCAAGTGGGAACTGGAACGGACCGGCGGCGTCTTTGTCGAACAGATCATTCGCCCCACCGGCCTGATCGATCCTCCGGTTGAAGTGCGCCCTGTGACCAAAGATGGGGCCAGCCAAGTCGATGACGTGATCGATGAATGTCGCCGCGCCGCCCTGCTCGGCCAACGCGTTCTGGTCACGGTCTTGACCAAGAAGATGGCCGAAGACCTGACCGAATATATGCACGAACAGGGCCTTCGCGTGCGCTACATGCACTCCGACGTCGACACGATGGAGCGGATTGAAATCATCCGAGACCTTCGTCTTGGGGCCTATGACGTTTTGGTGGGGATTAACCTGCTGCGCGAGGGGCTCGATATTCCTGAATGTGGTCTCGTGGCCATTCTCGATGCCGACAAGGAAGGGTTTCTGCGCTCGGAGACCAGCCTTGTTCAAACCATCGGCCGCGCCGCGCGCAATGTCGATGGCCGCGTCATCCTCTATGCCGACCGGATTACCGGCTCGATGGAACGGGCCATGGCCGAGACCACCCGCCGCCGTGAAAAGCAGCACGCCTACAATATCGCCAATGGCATCACGCCAGAAAGCGTGCGGCGCGACATCAAGGACATCCTCAACAGTCCCTATGAAAAGGGCGACCGGGTCACTATCTCCGTGGGCGCTGCAGAAGAGTCCAAGCCTTTCCTCGGCTCTAACTTCCAGACCACCTTGAAGGATATGGAAACCAAGATGCGGGCCGCCGCTGCTGATCTTGAGTTTGAGACCGCCGCCCGCCTGCGGGACGAGATCAAGCGCCTAAAACTGATGGAACTGGATTTCGCCAAGGATCAGTTGGGCGGCTGAGGTCACTACCACGCGACCTCAGGCGTCTTCTCCTCAATGACTAAGCCCTCACGAAACTCGGCCAAAAGATCGCTCAATTCGTCCGCATCCATCATGCTGACTGATTGTTTCGGATCAGACCTGAAGTTCCAGAAATTGCAGATATAATTCATCATCCCAAGTTGAGCGCCTAATTTCAGAAATAATGCGGGCGCGGTAACGAGGAAGTTCCTGAATATGACCGGATTATTGCCGATCACTAGGGACTTATAAGATTCATCATAAATCGATAAAGTACTGCGAACTTCACCTATTGTATTTCCAATAATTTCCCTCAGCCCTATTTTCGCATTGTTTATTTTTCGTTTTTTGATTTCAGATACAATACCATGGGGCTTCAAATGCATAATACTGTCCATCACGGGAAGCATCCGCTTCGAAACATTTATTTGAGTCCATTTATAATATAAAAATCCTCTCCATGAAAAAATACCATCTGCGAAATCTTCTTCAGGTAAATTCAGGGCAAGCCGTAGATGTTCTAACCCGTCATCCACACGACCAGACATAATTTTATTCACGAGCTTTTCAGTGTAAGCATTAATATTGTCTCCCCCCAAACTGATATGAGCCACCAGTTTTGAAATCTCATTCTTCAAGAATGAATTCATTGCGTGGGCGTCAGGTTTGGATATTTCAAAATAGCAGGGCGAGACAACCACGCTGTTTTTAGCGAGTATTTCGTTGAGCAGGAATGGATCCAACGAAGGCGCACTGGCCAATATATCCAGAATTTCCCGGTCCCTTTGAGAGTATATTATCGACTCTCCAAAAGTATTAGACAGAACGGTTAGATAATCCTTCTGGCCGACAAAAACAAATCGTCCGCCTAATTTCCAATCTCGGTCATCAATTGGCAGTAGGATTTTGGTTCCGACATAGTGTTGAGACTCAAAAAGATCTTGTTCATTATTTCTCAATCGATGCTTTAGAATTAGGGCACGATTTAACCGCTTATTTTCGAAAAGTGGCTGCTCATAATATTCTGGCAAATGGCCCGACTGGGTCCAGACCGAGACAAGATTCAGGACCCGTGAGCTGTCACCGGTTGCCTTCAGTCCCTCCAAATTTCGAATGCGGCGATCGTGCACCACATACCCCTGATCATACCCACGGCTCACCTTGCCGTAGACACTACTTAAATTCAGGGTGTTATTTTATCTTTAATTACTTTAAGTAGTAATCAATACTGGTTTCGACAATCAAGGCTTTCGGCGTTGCATCCAGTCTTGGGCATAGCTGCACACAGGAACGATCTGCAGACCCTGCTGCTCGGCCAGATCAACCAACCCCTGCATCAGGACCGCAGCCAGACCACGCCCCCTCAAGGCCATCGGCGTTTCCACGTGTGTGATCACGACCTTGCCAGGCTGGCGCTGATAGTCGGCAAAGACCAGACTGCCATCAACCGCCAGTTCGTAGCGCTGCCGCTGGGCGCTATCGACGACATCGCTGGGAAGAATTGTTTGAGCCACGACCTGCGCCCTTCTCTAAAGGTTAAGCTCAACGGCCATCGCTGTTGCCTCGCCACCGCCGATACACAGGCTGGCAACGCCCCGCTTTGCGCCCTTGGCCTCAAGAGCGGCCAGCAAGGTCGCTAAGATCCGCGCGCCGGATGCGCCAATAGGATGACCAAGAGCGC
>CALFYB010000075.1 GCA_937952995.1 uncultured Caulobacteraceae bacterium | reverse complement strand
CTTTTTCGTCAAATTCAGATTGAGAAATAAAGCCTTCACTCAGGAGGCTCTTGGCGCGCTGCAGGTCCTTGGCTTGCGCCTCTGCGCTGACCTTGGCGGCAGCCATGGTCCCCGATGCCGACGTCACACCCAATTCCGCATCACCTGGGTCCATTCGCATGATCACTTGACCGGCGACGACCGTGTCTCCGACGTCAGCGGTCCGATCAATCACCTGACCAGAGGCGCGAAAGGCAAGGCGGGTCTCATGCTCAGACTGGACGGTCCCCGCATAGACGGCCGCTGGGGTCTGTTGGGTTGATACCGCAGTCATTGTTAAGACGGGTCTGATAGCACCGCTTGGTTTGCTTGAACCCTTATCGCTGCAGGCACTCGGTCCGATCCCGGCCAACAGCACTATGAGAAGGATAAACCGAGGCTGAATTGGCCCGCCCCAACCTAGGCTCTGATCTGAAAGCCTCGCGTGGCAGAACGGCTCATTCAAAATCTGCCTATGGGCTGATTTGGCACCAACAGATGAATCAAACACGTACCCATATCCTTCACATCGACCAAGCAGTCTTACCTGGACGCAATTTCCGGAATGGGTATCGATGATGGTGGTTGGTTCGGGATAGGACCAAAGCGGACATTTCGCGGACTGTTCGAGCCACACAAATCGCTCTGTTGCATTTTCAAAATTTATGACTAGCTAAACGTGCGGTTTAATCTATCTGGGCGAGAATTATATATTTTCCCCAAGGCGCGATGGGTGATGCTTGAAAATCAACGAATTTATTCCAGCGGACTGGGTGATGTTTCAACTCAGCGGCCTTGCTGACAATCAGGAGGCGGCCAAAGACTTCATTCGCGAGAGCGGCATCAATCCTGAGCAAAACTGGTTTGCTCCGATTGAATTAAAACGGATCATATCAAACGCTATATTTTCCCTCAAAGACGATCATTACGGTCATTCAAAAGAGGGTTTGAATTTAGGGGCAACGTCACTTGCTTTTCGCCTAATGCATACGGGCTTAAATGGTTTGGAAGCCTTAACACTATTAAGCCAAACGTCACAAATATTCACACCAAATCATCTTATAAACTATGAATATGACAACGGAGATGCAATCGTTTCTGTAAATATTTCGGGGCGCGACCAAGAACATTCTGGCGCCGCTGAACTGAGTCACATATTTATGGTCTACGCTTCTTACTGCTCATTTGTCGGAAAAATGATCCCAATAAAAGTTTTATATTCAAAATCAAATCTCTATACATCATTGATGAAATTCAATTTTGAGACCAATTGCCCAGTCGAACTTGCCGATTTCTCAGCTATCCGTTTTCCAAAATCATATTTGGATCTGCCTCGGCGCGCGGGGGCCGATCGTCATCCGCTCTATGATGCTGTCAGATGGTCACTCCTCACCAGTGCAATGAGGTCGGTGTCTGACCGTAGCCCGCTGCCTCTGTTAGCCGCAGAGCAAATTGCAGCGAAGACTGAAACTAAGATTAAGGCCCGTAACGTCGATATCCGTCAGAAGAGGCGCATTTTTAAATCCGATACGCTGTTGAGTGAGCGTGATCTCCACAAGAGCGCCAAGATGGCCCAAGCCATGGTTTTGTTGGTGACCACGAACATTCCGGTGGAAGATATCGGGGCTGAGCTAGGTTTTTCAGACGAGCGAAGTTTCCGGCGGTTCTTTTCAGGCGGCACCGGCCAGACACCTTTGCAATATCGAACGACCCATCAAGAACCCTTGGACGCGATCCTCAAGGGTCACTTTGGCAAGATTTTGGAAAATGTCGGCAGCCTAAAATAGGACCTACTAATGGCGCGCCCATCTCAATGGGCCTAAGTCCGGACGTCTTGAAAGCGGTCGCCGGTTTCGCGGCGATCATCAAATCATCGCGGTGCATCCCCCAAGCCTAAACGTGCTGAGCCATATTGGGTGGCGAACCTATCGCTGCGATGTCTCAGGCCGGTGCGTATGCGGGTGGGCTCGGTGAAGCCGCGCGCGCGCACCCTGTACCGGTTACTGATACCTCCTCGATCCGTGAGGCATATGGCCTAACGCAGCGAGCCTTCGCCTATCGTTTGGTTATCACGGGTATGGCGCGCGATGTTTTGCGCGGCGCAGCTTAGGGCGCGCAGCTAAGCGCGCCCTAAGCCACCTCAGGCGGCCTCCTCGAGATATAGTTGGCCAAGACCGGATTTGGTCCAGAGGAAGTCTGTAGCGGCTTGCGCTAGGGAGGCGGCTTTTAGGACCATGCGGCTATCGTCCTTCAGAGCCTTGAGCCAGCTTGCGATATAGGCCGCGTGATCTTCGATATGGTCGGGACGAAGCCCAAGGCGTTGACCCAAGAAGGCTGCTCCCATATCGGCGACCAGTTCTTCGAAGGCGTAGGTGGCACTGCCAAAGCGGCCGGTTAGATCACGGTTCAATCTAGAACCATGGGCCGTCCAGTGGACCAGCTCATGAAGTGCGGTGGCATAGGCCTGTTCGGCGTCCTTGAAGAGCCTCCATTCTGGAAGACGGATGTGATCCGGAACCAAGGCATAGTAGGCGCGGTCTCCCGTCCATTGGATGTCTGCCCCCATAGAGGCGATGAACCGCTCGATTTGCTCGATGCGCTCTTGGACCTCATGAACGGTGGGCTCCGTCAGGCTAAGTGTCGGATAGAACTTGGCGTCCAGACCTTCGATCTGATCGACATTGAAGACGGGATAGCCCTTGAGGAACCGGTAGCTTGACGCCTCACCGTCTGGGCCGGTGTCCCTGTTCGATTTGGCTTGGCCGTAATAGGTCACCAGGGTGGATTGTTCACCTTTGCGCACTTGGCCGCCAAGCTCGCCAGCTTGGCGATAGGTCATCCAGGTTTGGCCGCTATAGCCCTCGGTTGAGGCCCTGAGCCAGAGCATGACGACATTGATGCCTTGGTAGGCCTCGCCGGTGACGCGGCGCGGCATTGCAACCTTGCTGTAGGGGCTGGTGAGATTGGCCCAGGGTTTGGTCCAGGGGGCGGTGCCCTTTTCGAGGCAGGCGATGACGGCGTCAGTGATGCGGTCTTCAGGGCGTTTGTGATCGTTCATGGCTTGGGCCTTGGTTTGGGCCGGGACCGTTTCCCGGGCGACACGAAACCAAACGGGCAGGGTACAAGCGGGATCTGCACCCAAGGGGCCGAAGCAGAGCGAAGGACGGCAAAGCCGTTGCAGGTTCAGCGCCCTGCCCTTCGATTTTCGGGACGCTCGTGCCGGGAAACCTTCACCGGCCCTCAAGGCCCTGAACGGTGGGCGACAAACATTGGCAAAGACCGTCACGCAGCCACTAGCGCCTATTCGTAGGCACGCCGCTCCCCTGCCCTACCAACCCGCCCCAGCATCCAAGACCCAGCAGTCAAGACAAGGACGGGCCTGCGCGGACCGCGCAGGCCCTATGATGCTCCAAGGTGAATCTATGGGATGGCTGGCTCGTTACTGCTGGCGCAGGTCCCCAGACCTAACGGCTCAAGCCTTCTGGGCTTTAGAGGACTTGCGCCCCTTGGCCCCTA
>CALFYB010000074.1 GCA_937952995.1 uncultured Caulobacteraceae bacterium | reverse complement strand
AAATCCTAGAAACTCGCACTTCGGAATAGAAGCCACCGCGTTACATATTTGTCTACACCGGTTAGAAATGTCGCGGTCTGTGCCCGTTAGAGATGTCACCTGACCATCGGGTAGGGCGGCGGGCGGGCGCGAAGCCTTCGTGTAGCGCAGAGCCCGACCGCCGACCGTTGCACCGGTATTTGAGCTTGTTTCCTTGAGTTACCGGTCACGCCGTCAGGCGAGACCGGCACGGATCAGCCTTCAGCCAATCTTGAACATATGACCCGTCTGATCGCGGCGCTTGGGGCCAGTGCTGGTGCGCTTTGGTGGCGGCTCCATCTCTTGGCTCTGGCGGATCAAGGTCAGGAGCCCGCCGAGCCGCTTGTTCTCTAGGATGGCGGTCTCTGTAACGCGCCGCAGCTTGTCGAAGGTTCGATAGGGCATGGCCTTGCCTTTAAACCGCACCTCTAACCGCCCATCGGGAAAATCTACAACCTCGACCCTCTTGCCGATGGCCGCCTGTGCGAACGCCGACGGCTCGACCATAAAAAGGATGTTGTCGTACTGGAGCGTCAGAGATTGCGACAGGGTCCGCTCGGCGCGCCATGTGAAGGCCTCATCCAGCCGATCCCCAGGCGCCAAGGGGCGATGCAGATCCTTGTCGTTGAACGGTGCCTTGGCGAAGCGTGCGTTGTAGTCGGCAATGAAGGTCGGCAGGAAGGCGTTACCAGCCTCCATGGTGCTGATCCCTGCGAGCCTAAGCTCCTTCACCAGTCGGTCCTGCAGGGTCTTGTTGGCGCGCTCCACCCGGCCCTTAGCCTGACTGGAGTTGGCGCAGATAATCTCGATCGTCAAAGCCTTCAGGGCGCGGCCGAACTGGGTCATGCCGTCACCGTAAAGCCCTGCAGCCCTGCTCACACGAAAGACCGCATGCTTATCGGTGTAAAAGGCCACAGGCTTGCCGTGGGCCTCGAGATATCGCTGCGTTGCGTTGAAATAGGCGAAGGTCGACTCCGACTGCACAAACTGTAGGTGCATCAATCGGCTGGTGGCGTCGTCGATGAAGACGAGGAGGGTGCAGTCCGGGCCACGATCTTCGAACCAATAATGCTCCGAACCATCGACTTGGATCAGCTCGCCCACGCACTCACGACGATAGCGCGGCTGGTAGACCCGTCCGCGTCGCTTATGTCGATCGGCCCAGAGTCCGGCCTCACGCATCCAAATCCGCAAGGTCTCGCGGCCAACGAAAACGCCATGAACCTCGCGAAGCTTCTCAGCTGCTAAGGTAGGCCCAAAGTCGGCGTACTTCTCGCGGACCAGCGTCAGCACCTGGTCCTTAAGCGCTGATGATGACTGCCGATTACTCGGACGGCCACGCTTCTTGGAGATCAGCGCCGTCGCGCCATCGTTCTTATAGGCCTTGGCAAGCCGCAACACCTGACGGCGTTCCAGCCCCAAAAGTTCTGCGGCAGCTAACACTGTTAGTCGACCGCTGCTCAGATCCCGAAGGATCTCAAGCCGAGACAGTTCCTTATCGCTCATGAAATGTAACGTCATCCTGAGGGCCTCCCGCGTTATCGCGAGAGGGTGACATCTCTAAATGGCACAGGGGTGACATTATTAAATGGGCGCTACAATATTTTGGCGGATAATATGTATTATGGGAAATATGATACCTGAAACTACAGGCCATCTGTACGTCTCAAGGGTCGTGAAACGGGAAACAGTTAGCGGTCTGAACCATGGGAAAAGTACGCTTATCCGTCAAAGACCATTTGACATGTAAGCCCGCCTTTGACATGAGATCCTATGGATATCGATAGCATCTCCCACAAAGGGCTTGCGCGGTTTTTCGAGACGGGAAACGCAAAGGGCCTCGTTGGTGACCGTAGTAAAATCCGTAAAATGCTGGCATTTATCAATGCTGCAGGCAGTTTTGATGAACTTTCTGTACCGCCTAACTATGGGCTACACGAGCTTATAGGTGACCGGGCCGGGCGTTGGGCAATGACGGTGACGAAAAATTGGCGGCTAACCTTCATCAAGATCGATGACATGACTATCGCCGATCTGAATCTAGAGGATTATCATTGATGGGTCTAACCATGCACCCCTCGCTTGCGGTCCATCCTGGTGACTGGCTAAAGAGCGAAATCGTTGATCCGCACGGCGTTAGTATTAACCGCCTCGCGGCCTGCTTTCACGTGACCCGTCAGACGCTCAGCAACCTATTCAATGGCCACACAGCCCTTTCAGCAGACATGGCGATCCGGTTTGAGAAGGCCTTTGGGGTGAAGGCCGATACACTGATGCGCATGCAAACAACCTATGACATGGCGCAGGCCCGTGCCCGTGCCGACAATATTGTTGTTGATAGGGTTCTTGCTGCGGTCTGAACTTCTCAAACGGGTAGACGTGATGCCTCAGGCAAGATCATCTGCGCCATCTAGTAATTATGAGAAATATCAATCTGTCCGCAGGAGAAATTCCTTTGGGTCGCGCTGCGCGACGCTGCGGCCTGATCCTGTCATCAGTTTAGAAAATCACTGGACGCAACTAACGGGCCAGGGTTGAGGAAGTCAGGGTGCAAGCCATGTCCCGGTCCAATCACTTTCGCGATCAAACCGAGCGCGGCGATGGTTTTGGCCAAGTTGTCGGGTTCGTTGGCATCCAGCGGGTCGGGGCGACCATGGCCCACATCGCAAAACGGGCAGCGCCGGGTGCACTTGTCGCCCATGATCATGAAGGTGGCCGTGCCCTTGCCGAAACATTCCCCAATGTTGGGGCAACTGGCTTCCTCGCACACGGTGACGAGTTTGTTGGCGCGCAGGGTTTCCTTGATTTCATAGAACCGGGTGCTGGGCGAGCCCGCCTTGAC
>CALFYB010000073.1 GCA_937952995.1 uncultured Caulobacteraceae bacterium | reverse complement strand
CGACCTGATCTGGAGTTTCTTCGTCAACAACTACCTGCTCGGCAAGGAGCCCAAGCCCTTCGACCTGCTGTTCTGGAATTCCGACCAGACGCGGATGCCCAAGACCCTGCACATGTTTTACTTGCGGAAGTTCTATAAGGAAAACCTGCTGTCCAAGGGCGAGCTGGTCATGGGCGGCGAGACCCTGGACATGGGCAAGATCAAGGTGCCGGTCTATGTCCAGTCCTCACGCGACGACCATATTGTGCCCTATCGCTCGGCCTATCGCGGCGCACGGCTCTATGGCGGGCCAACGACCTTCACCATGGCCGGATCGGGTCACATTGCCGGGGTGATCAATGCCCCTGTGGCCAAGAAATATCAGCACTGGACCAATAGCGCCCTGCCCGGCACGGTCGAGGAATGGATCGCGGGCGCGGTTGAGCATCCCGGCTCTTGGTGGCCGCACTGGGCCGCTTGGCTGGCGGAGAAGTCCGGCAAGATGGTGCCTGCCCGCGACCCGGCAAAGGGTCCCTACTCGCCTCTCGAGGATGCGCCGGGCTCGTTCGTGAAGGTCCGCAGCTAGCCCGCAGAGGCGATGCGGGCCAGTTCGGTGAGGATCCGCTCAGCCGCGCCTAGGCGCTGATTGGGCGTGTCCCATTCGCCCTTGATCACGACCTTTTGGTCGGGGCGAAGGCGCCACGCGATGCTGTTCTTCTGGACGAAGCCGACCAGTCCCATGGGATTGGCGAACTCGTCCTTGCGGAAAGCCACCACCGCGCCCTTGGGGCCGACATCGATCTTTGAGACATTGGCCTGACGGCAAAGACCCTTGATCGCCACGACCTTGAGCAATTGCCCCGCCTCTTCGGGCAAGGGACCAAAGCGGTCGATCAGTTCGGCGGCCATGGCTTCGCGATCCTCTGCCCGCTCGGCATCGGACAGGCGTCGATAGAGGGCCAGGCGCACATTCAGGTCTGGCACGTAATATTCCGGGATCAGAACCGAGGCCCCAGTATTGATCTGCGGCGACCAGCCACGATCCACGGTCAAATCGACGTCAGCGGACTTCAGCTCGGTGACGGCGTCTTCGAGCATCTGCTGATAGAGCTCGACCCCGATCTCGCGGATGTGGCCCGACTGCTCGTCACCCAGCAGGTTGCCGCCGCCGCGAATGTCGAGGTCATGGCTGGCCAGTTGGAAGCCTGCGCCCAGATTGTCCAGCGATTGCAGAACCTTGAGCCGTCGCTCAGCCGATTCCGTGATCTGACGATCTGCGGGCGTTGTCATATAGGCATAGGCGCGGGTCTTGGCCCGGCCCACCCGTCCGCGCAGCTGATAGAGCTGTGACAGGCCAAACATATCGGCGCGATTGATGATCATGGTGTTGGCGGCTGGAATATCGAGGCCGGACTCCACGATGGTGGTCGACAGCAGCACGTCATACTGGCCGTCATAGAAGGCGCTCATGACGTTTTCCAGCTGGGTCGGAGCCATCTGGCCGTGACCGACAACAACCTTCACCTCTGGCACCTGCTCGCGCAGGAAGGTTTCGAGCTTGGGCAGATCGGCCAAGCGCGGGGTGACGAAATAGGCCTGACCGCCGCGATATTTCTCACGCAGCAGGGCTTCGCGCACCGCAACAGGGTCAAACGGCATGACATAGGTGCGCACAGCCAACCGGTCGACCGGCGGCGTGGCAATGATCGACAGCTCACGGATGCCCGACAAGGCCATCTGCAGCGTGCGCGGTATGGGGGTCGCAGACAGGGTCAGCATGTGGACATCAGCCCGCAGCGCCTTGAGCTTTTCCTTATGCTTGACGCCGAAATGCTGTTCCTCATCGACGATGACGAGGCCCAAATCCTTGAACGAAACCTGCGACGACAGGACCGCGTGGGTGCCCACGAGGATCTCCACCTCACCGGCGGCCAGCGCGGCGCGGGTCTCGGAGGCTTCCTTAGCCGGGACCATGCGCGACAGTTGCCGTACCTTGATCGGCCAGCCTTGGAACCGTTCGGTGAAGGCTCTGAAATGTTGCCGTGCGAGCAGCGTGGTCGGGCAGACAATGGCCACCTGCCGCCCACACATGGCCACGACAAAGGCCGCACGCAGCGCGACCTCGGTCTTGCCAAAGCCGACATCGCCGCAGATCAGACGGTCCATCGGACGGCCCGCAGCCAAATCGGCCAGAACATCGGCAATGGCGCTGAGTTGGTCCTC
>CALFYB010000072.1 GCA_937952995.1 uncultured Caulobacteraceae bacterium | reverse complement strand
GTGATGATCCCCTAGGTTGCTTCGGCGTTTCACGCCTCGCAATGACGCGGAGAGGCTCACGAAAGCCCTCACCCCTATCTATTTCGCCAAGATCGAGATCACCGTGTGCCACTGGTCCAGCGCCCCATCGATAGCGGCCACGGGCGCGCGTTCATTGAGGCCGTGAGCGAAATCATCGGCGGGGTTCATGAACATGCCGGACAGGCCATAGCTGGGGATGCCTGCCGCCCGGAAATAGAGGCTGTCGGTGGCTCCAGCCGACATTTGCGGCACGATGGGCAGGCCGGGCGCGCGGCGGTCGATGGCGGTGCGGATCGCGCCCATCACGTCCGGGCGAAGGGGCGAGGCGTCGCTGGCCGCTGGCAGGCCCAGAACCGTGATCGTAGCGGCGGGGTTGGCGATGACGGTCTGCAAGGTGGACTTGATGGTCTCGATGGAAACGCCCGGCATGATCCGGCAATTGACCGATACGGTGGCAGCTTGCGGCAGGGCGTTGAGCGCATGACCGCCGCGCAGCATGGTCGCCACGCAGGTGGTGCGGACCTGGCCAATATATTCCGGCTCGGATGACAACAGATCGGACGCTGCAGTGTCAGCGGGATTGTTGGCATAGGCCAACATGGCTTGGCCGATCGGGCCGGGGGTCTTTGCCCCTGTGGCGCGGAAATAGCCGAGGGTCAGCTCGTTGGGCTGGGCGGGAAATTTGTAAGCCCCGATCCGGTCGATGATCTTGGCCAGATCATAGATGGCGTTGGTCGCGCCGGGGCGAGAGCTATGGCCGCCGGGATTGGTGATGGTGATGTCGAAGTCGGCATAGGTCTTTTCACCGGCCTGCACCTGATAGACCACGGGCTTGCCCGCATCATCGAGCATGCCGCCGCCGGCATCGGCATTGATGGCGAACTCTGCCCCGGCCAGCTGCTTGGCCAGCGCCTGGCTGGTGAACATGTCGGTCTCTTCGTCGCCGGACAGGGCCAGCACGATGTCGCGGCTAGGCTTGAAGCCTTCCTGTTTCAGCTTGATCAGGGTCGAGACCAGCATCACCACGTCGAACTTCATGTCCGAGGCCCCGCGCCCATAGACATAGCCGTTCTCGACCACGGCCGTGAAGGGATCGCGCACCCAGTCGGCGGGCTTGGCCTCGACCACATCCATATGGCCGGACAGCAGCATCGGCTTCTTGCTGCCATTGCCGCGATAGCGGGCGGTCAAGGTGGCGGTCTCGCCGATCTTTTCGATGGTCACGTCGGCGTCAGCAAAGCCGCCCGCGACGAGTGCCTGTTTCAAATAGGCGGCATAGGCGGGGATCTGACCCTGACCTTGAACGGTGCGATAGCCGATGGAGGTCTTGTACATCTCTAGGGCCGCTGCCGACTGCTTGGCATCCACCTTGATGGTCGCGGCCGCCTTGGCCGGAGCCGCAAGGGCCATCGCCGGGACGCTGGTCAAAAGGGCAGCCAGCAGGGCACCTGCGGCTAAGGGCTTTGCGAAGTTTGTGCCGGTCATGGGCTGATCCTTGAGAGGGGGCGGCGGGACGGGCCTGCCTGAACTTGGCCGCACCATAGCTGTGGCCGCCCCATCGTCAAAGGATTAGGCTTGCGGCCTATTCGGCATCCACAAGAACGATTTCGGCGTCGCTGTGAGCAGTGAAGGTCAGCGCCGCTTCATTAACGGCGGCAGCCCCGTCGCGAGGGTTCAAAAGCAGGCCGTTGACCTCAACCGACCCCGCCGCAACGGTCAGATAGGCGTGACGGCCAGCGCCAAGCTCATAGGTCGTGGTCTCACCGGCCTTCAGGGTCGCCCCCAGCACTCGCGCCTCGGCCCGGATCGGCAGAGCGCCCTCGTCATCGGCAAAGCCGCTGGCCAGCGCTACAAATCGGCCTGAACGGTCGGTCTTGGGGAAGGGCTTGGCCCCCCAGGACGGCGCGCCGCCCCGGGTCTTGGGCTCGATCCAGATCTGGAACAGGGTCGTGGTTTCGTCTTCGCGATTATATTCCGAGTGGCGGACCCCTGCGCCTGCGCTCATGACCTGGACATCGCCCGCTTCGGTGCGGCCACTATTGCCCATACTGTCCTGATGGGTGATGGCCCCGCTGCGGACATAGGTGATGATCTCCATGTCAGAATGGGGATGGGGGGCAAAACCGGTCTGCGGCGCGATCTCGTCATCGTTCCAAACCCGGAGCGCGCCCCAGCCCATGCGGTTGGGATCATACCAACTGCCAAACGAGAAATGGTGACGGGCATTGAGCCAACCATGGTTGGCATGGCCCAACTGTTCAAAGGCGCGACGCTCGATCATCGGATGGCTCCTGTTGGCTGTTCAGGGGACAGATAGGGAGGCTGGATTATATTGCAACCGGTTCTGTGGCGAATTTGCGATTTAAACAAGACCCCCTTCGTCGCTTCGCGCCACTTCCCCCAGAGGGGGAAGAGCTTGGAGCTTTAAATCTTCCCCCTCTGGGGGAAGTACCGGCGCAGCCGGGGTAGGGGGGTCTTTCTTTAAGAAAACAAGTAAGGCCCTCACCCAGCCCTCTCCCACAGGGAGAGGGATAGAGAAGAAATGCCCTTTCCCCCCTTGAGGGGGAGAGGGTCGGGAGTGGGGGGTGTTCATCCACTGCCCCCGCCGCCACGTTCCTCAGAAAAGCGGGGGGTGTGGTGGGTCGCTTCCCGCCAGAATGTAGGGGTCTGGGTCCCCGCCTTCGCGGGGAAAACGGAAGATTGAAACTAGGTGACGGACCTAAACCCGCCCCTCGCCGCCCGGCACGAAAGCGCCGCCGCCGGTCTGGCCGCGATGGCGCAGGAAGGCGTCGGCGAGGACGCAGGCGGTCATGGCCTCGACCACGGGAACGGCGCGAATACCGACGCAAGGATCATGGCGGCCCTTGGTGCGCAGATCTATCTCTTCGCCGTCTTCGTTCACTGTCTGGCGCGGCGACAGGATCGAGCTGGTCGGCTTGAAGGCCACTCGCGCCACGACCGATTGGCCGGTCGAGATACCGCCCAGCACACCTCCGGCATGGTTGGAGCCAAAGACCGGGCCGTCTGGCCCCATCCGCATCTGGTCTGCATTGTCTTCGCCTGACAGGGTGGCGGCATCAAAGCCCGCGCCGATCTCGACGCCCTTGGCGGCGTTGATCGACATCAGGGCCGCCGCCAGTTCCGCGTCCAGCTTGCCATAGATGGGTGCCCCCCATCCGGCAGGGACGCCAAGTGCCTCGACTTCGACGATGGCCCCGGTCGACGAGCCCGCCTTTCGAACGGCTTCCAGATGCGCCTCCCAGACCGGCACTATGCCAGCGTCAGGGGCCCAGAAGGGGTTTTCCAGCCGCTGACCCCAGTCAAACCGCGACCGATCAATGGCATGTGGACCGATCTGAACGACCGCCGCCCGCAGGGTCACGCCTTCGAGCACCTTCCGGGCAACGGCCCCGGCTGCCACCCGGGCCGCCGTCTCCCGCGCCGAGGCCCGCCCGCCGCCGCGATAGTCCCGCACACCATATTTGGCGAAATAGGCATAGTCAGCATGGCCGGGCCGGAAGGCCTGGGCGATCTCGGAATAGTCCCGGCTGCGCTGGTCCAGATTGTCGATCATCAGGGAAATCGGGGTCCCCGTTGTCACCTGACCACCGCTATGGGCATCTTCAAATACCCCGGACAGGATCTTCACGGCATCCGGTTCCTGACGCTGGGTGACGAACTTGCCCTGGCCGGGACGGCGCTGGTCAAGCCAGGTCTGAATGTCCTCGGCGGTCAGGGACAGGCCCGGAGGACACCCGTCCACCACACAGCCCAGGGCCGGCCCATGGCTCTCGCCCCAGGTGGTTACGCGAAACAGATGACCGAAGGTATTGTGGGACATGTCGGGGGTCTTAGCCTAGCCGCCGTTGGCCTGGAAGAGTGCCAGGGTCCGTTCCCGGGCCAGACGGGCACTTTCCGGATGATAATCGGCCCGCCGATCGGACTGAAAGCCATGTCCGGCTTCGTAGACATACACTGGGACTTCCGGGTGCTTGGCCGCAAGGGCCTCA
>CALFYB010000071.1 GCA_937952995.1 uncultured Caulobacteraceae bacterium | reverse complement strand
GATCTCCCGGAATTCATCGGACGTCTGCCGGTGATCGCCACCCTTGAGGATCTGGACGAACCCGCCCTGGTCAAGATCCTGACCGAGCCCAAGAATGCTCTGGTCAAGCAGTACCAGCGCCTGTTCGACATGGAAAATATCGGTTTGACCTTCACCGAAGACGCCCTCAGCGCCATCGCCCGCCGCGCCATCCTGCGCCGGACCGGTGCCCGCGGCCTGCGCTCGATCATGGAAGGCATCCTGCTGGAGACCATGTTCGAACTGCCGACCTATCAGGGCGTCGAAGAGGTCGTGGTCAATGGCGAGGTCATCGACGGACGGGCTCAGCCGCTGATCATCTATTCCGAACGTCGCGGTGACAAGGAAGCCGCGTCCTAGGTTAGGGGGCTGCAAGCCCTTGATTGACCAAGATCAAGCCCGTCGCCAGTACAACCTGCGGCGGGCTTTTTATTTCCCCAACCTGCGAACTGATTCGACGACTAGTTGGGGATGAATTGACGCTTGTTCTTGAATGCGGGGAAAAAACCGCCACATAGTTTTGAACCGATCGCCCGAACCGGCGATGTGGTGCTCTCCTCGGCCAGAACGGTCATAGGGCGGGTGCCTTACTTATAGGGTCGGACCAAGGCGTACAGGTCTGACCGGGAAGCTGTTGACATGTCTGATTTGAAAACACTGCCTGTTTTGCCACTCCGCGACATCGTCGTGTTTCCGCACATGGTCGTTCCGCTCTTCGTCGGGCGTGATAAGTCTGTCCGAGCCTTGGAAGAGGTCATGCGCGGCGACAAGCAGATCCTGCTCGCCACACAAAAAAATTCGTCAGACGACGATCCGGCCCAAAGCGCCATCTACGAGGTTGGCGTGGTCGCCACCGTTCTGCAATTGCTCAAACTGCCGGATGGAACCGTCAAGGTGCTGGTCGAGGGCAAGTCGCGGGCACAAATTAAGCGTTTCACCGATCAGGCTGACTATTTCGAAGCTGAGACCGCTTTGGTGGCGGATGAGGCCGGTGAAGGCAGCGAGGCTGAGGCCCTATCGCGCGCTGTCGTCGAGCAGTTCGAAAACTACGTCAAGCTGAACAAGAAGGTGCCGCCAGAGGCCCTGTCTGCAATCCCGCAGATCGCTGAGCCGGGCAAGCTGTCTGACTCTATTGCGGCGCACCTGTCTGTGAAAATCGGCGACAAGCAGCAGTTGCTGGAAATTTTCAGCGTCATAAAGCGCTTGGAAAAGGTCTTCGCCCTGATGGAGGGCGAGATCAGCGTCCTTCAGGTCGAAAAGAAGATCCGCAGCCGCGTGAAGCGGCAGATGGAAAAGACCCAGCGCGAATATTATCTCAACGAGCAAATGAAGGCGATCCAGCGCGAGTTGGGCGAGCAGGATGAGACTCGCGACGAGCTGATGGAGCTGGAAAAGCGCATCAAGAAGACCAAGTTCTCGAAGGAGGCGCGGGCCAAGGCCGAAGCGGAGCTGAAGAAGCTGCGCAATATGAGCCCCATGTCCGCTGAGAGCACAGTTGTCCGCAACTATCTGGACTGGCTCCTGTCCCTGCCATGGGGCAAGGCCAAGACCAAGAAGATCGATGTGGCTGCCGCCGAACGCATCCTAGATGAGGACCACTACGGCCTAGAGAAGGTCAAGGAGCGGATCCTTGAATATCTGGCCGTGCAGTCCCGGACCAACTCCTTAAAGGGGCCCATTCTCTGTCTCGTGGGGCCTCCTGGCGTGGGCAAGACCTCGTTGGGCCGCTCCATCGCCAAGGCGACCAGCCGTGAGTTTGTGCGTCTGTCCCTGGGCGGTATGCGCGATGAGGCCGAGATCCGCGGTCACCGCCGCACCTATATCGGCTCGATGCCCGGCAAGGTCATTCAGGCCATGAAGAAGGCCAAGGCCACCGATCCGTTCTTCCTGCTGGATGAGATCGATAAGCTTGGCGCTGACTATCGCGGTGATCCATCTTCGGCCCTGTTGGAGGTCTTGGATCCCGAACAGAATGCGACCTTTGCCGATCATTATCTGGAGGTCGATTACGATCTGTCCCAGGTGATGTTCGTCACCACCTCCAACAGCCTGAACATGCCCCAGCCGCTGCTGGACCGCATGGAGATCATCCGCATCCCCGGTTACACTGAGGATGAGAAGGTCGAGATCGCCAAGCGGCACCTGCTGAGCAAGCTGGCCAAGAATCACGGCCTCAAGGCGGATGAGTGGATTGTTCCGGATGAGGCTCTGCGCGATTTGATCCGCTACTACACCCGAGAGGCGGGGGTCCGGTCGTTAGAGCGTGAGCTTGCTAATCTGGCCCGTAAGACGGTCCGTGATCTTGAGCGTGAAAAGCTATCCTCGATCACCATCGATGCGGCGCGCTTGGACAAGTATGCAGGCATTCGTCGCTATCGCTTCGGCGAGACCGATACTGAGGATTTGATCGGGATGGTGACGGGCCTGGCCTGGACCGAATTTGGCGGTGATATCCTCACCATCGAAGCGGTGCGCATGCCCGGTAAGGGTCGGATGAGCATCACCGGTAACCTCAAAGAGGTGATGAAAGAATCGATCTCCGCCGCCAATTCCTACGTCCGGTCGCGGGCAACGGCCTTTGGTATCAAGCCGACTCTGTTTGAGAAGACCGACGTCCACGTTCACGTGCCCGAGGGGGCAACGCCCAAGGACGGTCCGTCTGCGGGCGTGGCCATGGCTGTCTCCATGGTCTCTGTCCTGACCGGTGTGCCTGTGCGCAAGGATCTGGCCATGACCGGCGAGATCACCCTGCGTGGGCGGGTTCTGGCGATTGGCGGCCTGAAGGAAAAGCTGCTTGCGGCCCTGCGTTCAGGCATCAAGACCGTTCTGATCCCTGAGGAAAACGTCAAGGATTTGGCCGACATTCCGGACAATGTGAAGTCCGCCTTGGAGATCATTCCGGTCGCGACGGTGGACCAGGTGCTGGCTCACGCCCTCGTTCGTCCCCTGACCCCAATCGAGTGGATTGAGCCAGATGATTCGGTCGTTGCTGCCGTAAAGGCCGATGAGGGCGACCAAGACGCCGTTATTACCCACTAGACTCTTGATTATCGACGATTACCTAGGCGGCGCAGAGGATTCTGCGCCGCCTTTGTTTGACGAGGGGGCTGACCGATGCTCATAGTCCCTTCAGCGCAGCGGCCATGCAGGATCGTTGCCACATATAGGGTTGGGAGACATTCATGACGAAAGCCGAACTGGTTGCTGCGATGGCAGAGAAGGCTGGATTGACCAAGGTACAGGCCAAGGACGCGCTGGACGCATTTTTGGACTCGGTGACTGAGTCTCTGAAGAAGGGCGAAGATGTTCGCCTCGTCGGCTTTGGCAGCTTCCTGCCGGTCGACCGTGCCGCTGGAACGGCGCGCAATCCCCGTACCGGTGAAACGGTCGAGCGGGCTGCTGCCAAGACCGCGCGCTTTAAGGTCGGTGAAGGACTGAAGTCCGCTCTGAACTAAGAGCACCCTCAAGAATGATATCAAAAGGGTGGGCGCACTAGCGCTCACCCTTTTTCATGACTAGAAGACCACATCGAAGCGGGCTAAAGGTCGCTTCGTCGGGCGGCTAGCTCAGCTGGTCAGAGCACCTCGTTTACACCGAGGGGGTCGGGGGTTCGAACCCCTCGCCGCCCACCAACCTTCGCTCTGCGAGCTTCGGCTTGGCAAGCCATCGTCAACACAATTTCCCAACCAAGGACCAAGTGCCACGCGTCGCGTGATCGTAGGGTCGCGGCGAGCTATGCCGTGGGAAGGGGACCGTTGGATTTTCTGGAGAGTGTCGGCGCCACTTTCCGGACTTGGGAAAGTGGCGCGAGTGACGGGACTCGAACCCGCGACCTTCGGCGTGACAGGCCGACGCTCTAACCAACTGAGCTACACCCGCATCGGCCGCGCCCGGAAGCAACGGCGGCGTGAGGCGCGGTTGATAGGGCGGGGGCGGGGACCTGTCAACAGACAAGTTGGCATCTTGTAAGGGTTCTGTGGATGGAATCTCTTTCGCCGAGGTTTGGTCTGATTTGACCTCGCGCGGACCCGTCTTTTGTCATGTGCGTAGAGATTAAATTGCCTGCAAAGCGCGGAAAACTATGTAAATCGACAAGGCTGAGTTTGAAGCCGGGACAGGCTTGGGCTACAAGGCCTCCGAGTCGATCTTCGACCGTTGTTGTCTTTGGTGGCGACGGGCTTGGAAGGTCAGGGGCAAGAGGGCCAGATGAACGGATTTTTGCTGCAATATCTGCCGATCGTCATCTTTCTCGGCATCGCGACGGTGCTGGGCGTGGGATTCATCCTTGCGGCTGCTATCCTAGCCCCCAAGGCTCCGGATCCAGAGAAGCTCTCGGCCTACGAGTGCGGCTTCAACGCCTTTGACGATGCGCGCATGAAGTTTGACGTCCGCTTCTATCTGGTCTCGATCCTGTTCATTATTTTCGATCTCGAAGTGGCGTTCCTGTTTCCTTGGGCGGTCAGCCTGATGAAGCTGCCGCATGAGGTCCAGCCCTTTGCGTTCTGGTCGATGATGACCTTCCTCGGCGTTCTCACCGTCGGGTTCATTTATGAGTGGAAAAAGGGAGCCCTGGAATGGGAGTGACCCTACCGGCCCAATCTGGCCTGTTGAAGCCCGCCCAGTCGGGCGCGACATCAACGGTCGAGGGCTATAACCCCAAGCTTCATGACCCGTTCTTCGACGGCGTCTCGGACCAGTTGGCGGACAAGGGCTTTGTTCTGGCCGCTGCCGATGACCTCATCACCTGGGCCCGGACCGGCTCGCTGATGTGGATGACCTTTGGCTTGGCCTGTTGCGCCGTGGAAATGATGCAGGCCTCGATGCCGCGTTATGACCTTGAGCGTTACGGCTTTGCGCCGCGCGCCAGCCCGCGTCAGTCCGACGTCATGATCGTGGCCGGGACCTTGACCAACAAGATGGCTCCGGCCCTGCGCAAGGTCTATGACCAGATGCCAGAGCCGCGCTACGTCATCTCGATGGGCTCCTGCGCCAATGGCGGCGGCTATTACTATTTCAGCTATTCCGTCGTGCGTGGCTGTGACCGCGTCGTGCCAGTGGACATCTATGTCCCCGGCTGCCCTCCGACGGCTGAAGCGCTGGTCTACGGCGTGCTGCAACTTCAAAAGAAGATCCGTCGCACGGGGTCCATTGAACGATGAGCATCGTGACCACAGAGCGTCTGGCCGCGCTGGCCGAACAGATCACCGCTAAGGCGGCGGGGGCCGTCACGGGTTCCTCCATCGCTTACGGCGAATTGAACATTGAGGCGCGGGCCGATCAGATCGTTCCGTTGCTGACCCTGTTGAAGGACGATGCTGACTTTCAGTTTCAACAACTGATCGAGCTGTGCGGCGTTGACTATCCAGAGCGGCCTTTGCGGTTCGATGTCGTTTATCTGCTCCTGTCCCTGACCAAGAACCTGCGTCTGCGGGTCAAGGTTCAGACCGATGAGGATACAGCGGTTCCTTCGGTGACGGGCGTCTATCCCAATGCCGACTGGTGCGAGCGCGAGACCTTCGACATGTACGGCGTGTTCTTCTCAGGGCACCCCGACCTGCGCCGCATCCTGACCGACTATGGCTTTGCCGGCCATCCTCTGCGCAAGGACTTTCCGCTCACCGGCTATGTCGAGGTGCGCTGGGACGATCTTGCCAAGCGCGTGGTCTATGAGCCGGTCAAGCTCACCCAGGAATTCC
>CALFYB010000070.1 GCA_937952995.1 uncultured Caulobacteraceae bacterium | reverse complement strand
CAGACCCACCACATGCTTGCAGCAGTCGACGATGTCGTCGGCCACGGCCTTGGTGACCACGCCGGTCTCGGCATTGAAGGCGTGATAGAGCTGGACGATACCTTCGCAGTGCAGGCTCTCGTCGCGCACCGACCAGGACACGATCTGACCCATGCCCTTCATCTTGTTGAAGCGCGGGAAGTTCATCAGCATGGCGAAGGACGCGAACAGCTGTAGCCCCTCGGTAAAGCCGCCGAACATGGCTAGGGTCCGGGCAATATCGGCATCTGAGCCGACGCCGAACTGGCCCATATAGTCGTGCTTGGCCTTCATGGCCTCATATTCGAGGAAGGCCCCGAACTCGCTCTCTGGCATGCCGATGGTTTCGAGCAGCAGGGCGTAGGCAGCAATATGGATGGTCTCCATATTGGCAAAGGACGACAGCATCATCTTCACTTCGGTGGGTTTAAACACCGTGCTGTAGCGTTCCATATAGTTGTCGGCGACTTCGATATCCGACTGGGTAAAGAAGCGGAAGATCTGGGTCAGCAGGTTGCGCTCACCGTCATTGAGCTTGGTCGCCCAATCCTTACAGTCTTCGCCCAACGGCACCTCTTCGGGCATCCAGTGGACCTGCTGCTGACGCTTCCAGAAGTCATAGGCCCATGGATAACGGAACGGCTTATAGGCCGCCGATGGGGTCAACAGACCCGGACGCGTGATCAGCCCAGGACGGATAAGCGAAGATTGAACGGTCATCAGGTTAGTCCCAAATGCAAATCAGCGAATCGATAGCGAAACCAAGCCACAGGTAACGTTAGCAGAGCTACACGCTCTATCTAGGGCCCGATCGCGATCCGCCCACAAGATGTTGAAGCTCTGTGGATAACAGAACCTTAACAGCACCGGTCAGCCGATCAGAAAATTAGGCCTTCACAGCCTCAAAATGACAGGCTTAGGGACGGGGATGGATCGACATCGAGAAGGCGACCATGGAATCGCCGCCCATGCCCGCGCCGCGGACGCCAAACTCGTTCTTCACCTCACGGTGCAGGTAACCGAGTGAGGCCTGCATGGAACCCTTACGCCAACCCAATCCGGCTTGGCTGTCACCAATGATGGCCGCAGAGGGATCGATAGACCATCCGCTACGCCGCAGATCGCCGGTTTGGCTGTCACGGGTCATGTTCAGGCCTACGGCTCGCCCGCTAGCGGCCGCAAACAGATACCAGCGCCCTTGATCACCATAGCGCGCGCCATCCACGGCGTGGATGCCAAGGCCAGAGGCGAACCGTTGGACAATGTCAGTGTCGAGATTAGAGCCGAACCGGACCATGGCCCCTGCCTCAGCAGAACCACCGGCATTGGACATGCCCAGACCCGCATGGGGCGACACATCCAGATCATAGTCTCCAGCCTTCAGGGTCAAGGCCGACGGCCAACCGCGCGTATAGGAAAGGTCGAAGGTCTTGGGGTCCAGCTCGCCAGCCTCAAGGTCTCGGCCCATCGCCAGACCGGCGGGTAAGCGCGCCACAGCCCCGATGGTCATACGCAGCGAATCGACTGCGCCCTTTGAGCGGCCCTTGGACGAGTCCAGAAGCACCTCGCCGGTGCGCCAAACCATCAACCCCTCGCCACTCACCTTCGCGTTAGGCACGAGGCGGACCGGGTCTAAGGGTGTGCCCCGATAGGCAGGCATTTCGAACGGACCACCAATCGCGCGCAAAGAATGATCTTCCCCCCAAAAGCTTGGGGTGAACGTAAAATCATCAAGGGTTGCGCGTTGAAAGCCTGGAACCGGCACCGTGAAGGTCGGGCGGGCCATATCCATCATCAGGAAGGACTGCTCCAGCGCTCTAGTCGACACCGGAGCCTTAGACGCAGCGGGCTGGGGCCGAGCGGACGCGGCAAAGGGCGCGGCGACAAGCGCGCACCCCATTCCTGCAATCACCCAGACCAAGGGCCGCATGGACCGTCCTCGCCAATCCCAAACCCAAAATAGGGCCTTCGAAGCCAAACACAGGACTCACGCCTGTGACAAGTCCGAAACTGACCAACCCATCGGTCGAGCACAGTCTATTTGGTTTTCCTAAAGAATGTCTGAGCATCATCAAAACGCCACCGGCTCTGTCGAACCGGTGGCGCTTAAATCGCAGAAAATTGCTTTGGGTTAGGTCGGTCTGCCTATTGGCAGGCGAGACATTCCTCGTAGTCCGTCTTGGGTGTTTCCATGGCTTCGACCGCGACATGGGTCTCGCCACCGGCAAAGGCCGCGCGCTGCACCGACTTGGAACGCAGATAATAGAGCGACTTCACGCCGCGCTCCCATGCCGAATAGTGCAGCATGTGCAGGTCCCACTTATCGACGTCTCCGGGGATGAACACGTTCAGGGACTGGGACTGGCAAATTTCGGGCGTACGGTCAGCGGCCAACTCGATAATCCAGCGCTGGTCCAGTTCGAAGGCGGTCTTGAAGATGTCCTTCTCGTCTTGGGTCAGCCAGTCCAGATGCTGAACCGAACCTTCGTTCTCGAGGATCGAGCTCCAGACCTCTTCGGTATTGCGATCCTTGGCCGCCAGAACCTGTTCCAGATAGGGGTTCTTGACCGCGAACGAGCCGGACAGGGTCTTGTGGGTATAGATATTGGCGGGGATTGGCTCGATGCCTGCCGAGGTACCGCCGCAGATGATCGAGATCGACGCTGTCGGGGCGATGGCGATCTTGTGCGAGAACCGCTCCATCACGCCCTTTTCGGCCGCATCAGGGCAAGCACCGCGCTCTTCAGCCAAGACCCGCGAGGCCTTGTCCGATTCGCGGCGCAGATGTTTGAACAGGCGCATATTCCACGACTTGGCCAACGCGCTTTCGAACGGCACGTTCTGAGCCTGCAGGAACGAGTGGAAGCCCATCAGGCCCAAGCCCACCGAACGCTCGCACTGGGCAGCGTAGCGGGCTGGTTCCATCGCAGGCGGAGCCCGGTCGATGAAGTCTTGCAGCACATTGTCGAGGAAGCGGTAGACGTCCTCGATGAAGGTCGGGTGATCGCGCCATTCCATGAACGACTCGGCATTGACCGACGACAGACAGCAAACGGCCGTGCGCTCTTGGCCCTTATGGTCAGGCCCCGTGTGCAGCATGATTTCCGAGCAAAGGTTCGACTGACGCACCTTCAGGCCCAAATCGCGCTGATGCTGCGGCATGGCGCGGTTCACAGTGTCGGAGAAGATCAGATAGGGCTCGCCGGTCTGGAGGCGGATCTCAAGGATCTTCTGCCACAGGCTGCGGCCATCGACATGCTTGACCACTTCGCCGGTCTTGGGCGAGCGCAGGCCAAAGGGCGTGCCGTCACGCACCGATTCCATGAACTCGTCGGTCAGCGAAATGCCGTGGTGCAGGTTCAAGGACTTGCGGTTGAAGTCGCCGGACGGCTTGCGGATCTCGAGGAACTCTTCGATCTCGGGGTGGTGGACGTCCAGATAGACCGCCGCCGAGCCACGGCGCAGGGAGCCTTGGCTGATGGCCAAGGTCAGGCTGTCCATGACCCGGATGAAGGGGATGATGCCGGAGGTCTGGCCCTGGCCCTTAACCCGCTCGCCAATCGAGCGGACGCTGCCCCAATAGGTGCCGATGCCGCCGCCATTGGCCGCGAGCCAGACATTCTCGTTCCAAGTGCCGACAATGCCTTCGAGGCTGTCGGAAACCGAATTGAGGAAACAGCTGATCGGCAGGCCACGATCGGCACCGCCATTGGACAGGACCGGCGTGGCGGGCATGAACCAGAGCTTGGAGATATAGTCGTAGATGCGCTGGGCGTGATCGGCGTCATCGGCATAGGCCGTGGCGACGCGGGCAAACATGTCCTGATAGGACTCGCCGGGCAGCAGATAGCGATCTTCCAGCGTGGTCTTGCCGAAGTCGGTCAGCAGGGCGTCACGTGAACGGTCGACCTCGACCTTGCGCACCAATTGAAGCTGCGGGCGCTCACCCGGTCGCGTCGAATCAAAACGCGTTTCCCGTTGGCGAACTTCCGGCTTTACGGCTTCATTTGCAGTCATGTTCTTGCCCATATCCCCAAAAGCCACCAGGACGAAAAGGTTCGCCGTCCCGTGAAGCCCCTATATCTAGTGGTCCATAGACCACCAGCCCGTATATATGGGGCCATAGGGCTGCCGAACCGTCAATCGTCCGAATGGGGTCCAGCACGAGTTTTTCGTTAAGAAACTGTTGATGACCGGGGACAGGACGGCCACTTGTTAACGCCCCGTTAAACCCCGGCCGCCATCGGCGCTGACTCAGCCCCCCTGTCAATAGCCGAGAGGCTCGATCTCAACGATTATAGTCAAAATTTTCGCATTTAGAGTCAGGGTGAGCCTCAACATCTTGGCCGCGAATCGGCCATCCGATTCGCCGACAAAGTGCGCCTAATGCGTCCAGCCACGCGACTGCATGCACAGTTCGAAGCGGGCAGATTGGCGCGCTTTCACTGACGCTTCATTGATGGAATCCCGGCCCAACGCATCGGCCAAAGCATTGACCGCGCCATAACGGGGGTCCGAGAAGGAGTCCGCTTGAGTGCCCTGAGACGATTTAGCGGTGACCTGACAGGCCCCCATGTCGATGGCTAATTTTCGAGGATCATTCTGGAGCTTCGGATTGCTGATGATCCAATCTGACCTGGCCTGATTCATCTGCGGATCGGCGCTACAGGCCGCCAAGATCAACAGGCCACTGAACGCTAAAACAGGTCGGACAAGGCGGCGATAGAGGGGGGCGCACTTCCCTCGGGAGACGGCAAAAACCGTAGTTTCAACACGCATATAAGTCACAACCTCAAAGCTTGACGCACCTAGGGCCAATGATGTCCCATTGGCAAAGCCATATGGCCCCTTTTGTTCATCCTTCATCAATCCTATTTAGCGTCATCTCCGGCAAGGTTAATCGCCCCTTTTGCAGGGGCACGAGGAGTCGAGTGAGTCATGGCTAATGGGCAATCCCGTCGGAACCAACCGGCCGGTAGCGGCGGACCGAGGGCTCGGCGCTCGCCACTACAGGCTTTGGTCTATTGGGGGGCCGTCCTAGGCGTCTGGGGCCTGATCTTCTTGACCGCATTCTTCGCGATGTTTGCAACGGATCTGCCGGACACCTCCAAGATTTTTGAGGTCAAGCGGCAGCCTTCGATCTCCTATCTCGACCATTCAGGCGGGTTGGTGGCGGTGCGCGGCACGCAATATGCGCCGCCTATCAACTTGAATGAGCTACCGGCCTATGTGCCTGAAGCCTTCATCGCCATCGAAGACCGCCGCTTCTATTTCCACCCCGGTTTTGACCCGATTGGTATTGTTCGTACCGCCATCAATAATGCCCGTGCAGGGCGGATTGTCGGCGGTGCCTCGACCATCACCCAGCAGCTCGCCCGTAACCTGTTCCTGACCCCCGATCAGACCATCCGGCGCAAGGTGCAAGAGCTGATCCTGGCCGTCTGGCTGGAAATGAAATTCAGTAAGAAAGAGATCCTCTCCCTCTATCTGAACCGGGTCTATTTCGGCGCGGGTGCCTATGGAATCGAGGCTGCATCTCAGCGCTATTTCAACAAGCCCGCGACCAAACTTTCGGTCGGTGAAGCCGCCCTCTTAGCGGGCCTGATGAAGGGGCCGTCACGCTATAGCCCCCTCTCAGACAAGGCCCGCGCTGAACGCCGCGCCACTGTTGTGCTCGACGAGATGGTTGAGACCCACGCCATCACGCCCGAACAACGCGATCTGGCCTTTTCCACGCCGGTGAGAGTCTCCCCGACCCTAGCCAGCCAAAGGGCGCAATATTTCATCGATTGGATCGACGCCGAGGTTCGCTCCTTGGTTGGCCAGCCGACCGAGGACCTCGTGGTCGAGACCACGATTGACCTGCCGGTTCAGGCCAGTGCTGAGCGCTCCATCCGTCAGATCGTCACCCGTGATACGGCCGCCCGCGGTGTTCAACAGGCAGCATTAGTGGCCATGGATGGCGAGGGCCGCATCCGCGCCTTTGTCGGCGGGGCCGACTATACCGAAAGCCAGTATAACCGAGCCTCAGACTCGCGCCGTCAGGCGGGGTCGGCCTTCAAGCCCTTCGTCTATCTGACCGCCATGGAAATTGGGCGCACGCCAGAAGACAAGATGGTCGATGAGCCTGTGACCATCGGTGATTGGGTGCCACGAAACTATACGGGCAAATATCTCGGCGAGATCACCCTGAAGACCGCGCTGGCCCAATCGGTCAATACGGTGGCGGCAAGGCTCGCCAATGAGGTCGGCACCAACAATGTCGCCGCCACGGCAAAACGTCTCGGCATAGGCTCTCGCATCCAGACTGGGCCCTCCATAGCCCTAGGTGCCGTCGAGGTTAGCCCGCTGGAGATGGCCCAAGCCTATTCGCCCTTCGCCAACGGCGGATACTCCGTCAAGGGCTATGGGATCGAGCGGATTCGAACAGCCGCTGGCAAAATTCTCTATGATCACAATGTCGCGCGCCCGAAGCGTGTTCAGGTCATTGGCGGTCCGGCCCTGCCTGCGATGAACAGCATGATGCGGGAGGTTCTAGTCTCTGGAACCGGAACGAGAGCTAGGATTGGCGGCTATGATCTTGCAGGCAAGACCGGCACGACCAGCGACTATCGTGACGCTTGGTTCGTTGGCTATACGGGCGGCTTTACCGCTGCTGTTTGGGTCGGCCGCGATGATAACACGCCGATGAAGAAGGTTACCGGAGGCGGCGCGCCTGCCGAAATCTGGCGCGATTTCATGGCCGCCGCTTTGCCCCGCTTGAACGTCAAACCGATCCCGGGTGATGCTCAAGTCGCGGCAGACCCCATAGGTGATCTTCTCGACGGAACCATTCCGGATGCCACGGCACCGGCTGAGGGCGCTCCCGCTGCCGCGCCAGCACCGGCTGCCACACCGCCAGCGCCGCCAGCCGTCGCTGCCAAGCCTGCGGCCACCGAACCCAGTAAGCCTGCGCCCGCGCCCGTGCGCTAGGCAAGGGCCTTAGCCTACAGCGTGAAGCTCAGCGCCATAGCGCCTGAGCCAAGCGCGGCTTTTGCGCGGGTCGCCAACCAGGGTCTGGACCCACGCCCAAAATCTCGGGCCGTGGTTGGCTTCGAGCAGGTGGGCACATTCGTGGGCGGCGACATAGTCCATGACCTCATAGGGGGCCATGATCAGACGCCAGCTATAGCGGATCTGGCCCACTGACGCCGCTGCACCAAAGCCAAAGCGCCTCGCGGGCTTGCAAGACCCCCAGCGGCCTCGGGCGTCCATAATGGTCACAGAGGGCATAGGGGCCCCAAGGGCGGCGGCATGATAGGCCGTGCGTTCTGCGAGCACCTCAAGCGCCCGAGCCCGCAGGGCCCGCACCACCGCACGGCCAAAACTGTCATCATCTTCGCCGCCGCAGGTCAGGACGAGCGCCTGCCCCTCCTCATGCCAACGCGCACGGGCACGCGGCGTTCCGGCGGCTTCAAGACGACAAGGTTGGCCCAAGATCGTGATTTGATAGCCCGGTGCGAGCGGCAGGGCCGACGGCAAGGCCTGAAGCTGCTGACTGATCCACTCCGCCCGCTGCTGGGCAAAGGCCACGGCACCGGGAAGGTGCTTGAGACTTGGGGCTATGGCGACGATCTGGCGATTGGCCGCGTCCAATCTTAGGCTAATCCGCTGGGACCGACTGCTGACACGCAGCAGCACCGGCGCGCCCGCAACCTCGATGCGGTCACCATCGGCTAGGGCCGGTGATTTCGGACGAAACAGAGCCATGCCCGCTAGTCTAGCCGAGGAACCAGCGATCTAGCGAGGCCAAAGACGACCTCGCCGCAATCATGCTGTTGGTGCTTGAACCCTAACCGGCGGCCAGCAGGCTCTCAGCGGCGATAGCCCCAGCCTCGACCTTGAGAATAAAGGCCCGGACCTCAGGATAGATATCCTCTTGGAACCGGCGGCCATTAAAGACGCCGTAGTGCCCGACGTCCGGATGGACATAGAGCGAGCGCAGGTCATCAGGGATGTCCGGGCAGAGGCCGTGAGCGGCTTGGGTCTGGCCTACGCCGGAAATATCGTCCTTAGCGCCTTCAACGGTCATCAGGCCGATGTCGCTGATCACTTCGGGACGCACTGGACGTCCACGATGGGTCAATTCACCCTTGGGCAAGGAATATTTCTGGAACACATGCTCGATGGTCTGGAGATAGAACTCCTCCGACAGGTCGAGCACTGACAGATATTCATTATAGAAATCAAGATGCTTGTCGGCGCTGTCGCCATCACCCGCAACCAGATGATTGAAATAGTTCTTGTGGGCCTCTTGGTGGCGTTCCTTGTTCATCGACATAAAGCTGAACAGCTGAACAAAGCCCGGATAGACCCGGCGCATGGCCCCTGAATAGGGCGGCGGCACCGTGTAGATCATGTTGGACTTGAACCAGGCAAAGGGACGGTCCTCAGCCAGTTTGTTGGTCACGGTAGGCGACAACCGTGCATCAATGGGCGAGCCCATAAAGGTCATGCTGGCTGGACGAGACGGATCACCATCCTCCGCCATCAGGGCCGCTGCGGCCAAGACCGGAGGTCCGGGCTGACAGACGGCGACGACGTGAGGACGCGGGCCCAAGGTGCGCAACATGGTCTGGATATGGTCGATATAGTCGTCAAAATCGAAACGTCCTTCGAGCATCGGCACTTCGCGGGCATTGACCCAGTCGGTGACATAGACCTCGTGGTCCTGCAGGAAGGTTTCGACCGTACCGCGCAGAAGGGTGGCGTAGTGGCCCGACAGGGGCGCAACGATCAGGACCGGCGGCTCAACCGTCTTGCGACCCGCCTTGCGCATGTCTGACCCGTCGCGCGTGAAATGCAGCATCTTGCACCAGGGCGAGGACCAGACCGTCGTGATACGGACCCGCACCGCCGTGCCATTGATCTGAACCGTCTCAATGCCCCACTCTGGCTTGCCATAGCGCCGGGTTACATTGGAAAACAGGTCAGCGGCCGCAAACATCGTCCGGCCCAGCTTGGACTCCGACGCCGGATTGAGGGTCGAGCTCCAAAAGTCGCGTGTCACCCGCGCCGCAGCCCGCCAAGGACCGGTCGCATAATAGGCTGCTTCGTGAACCGAATAGAGCATGGAAACGCCCCCAAAAAGACTGTGCAACAAATATTGTGCGGCGCAGCATAACACGCAATGGGTAAGCAGAGTCT
>CALFYB010000069.1 GCA_937952995.1 uncultured Caulobacteraceae bacterium | reverse complement strand
TTGTCTTCCGGCGTCAGCACATAGTCAGGCGCCAAGCAGATTTGACCCGCATTCAGCGTCTTGCCGTTCATCACGCGGGCCGCAGCCGTCGCAAAGTCTGCGGACTTGCCCAAGATCACCGGGCTCTTACCACCAAGCTCCAAGGTCAAGGGCACGAGGTTGTCAGCCGCCGCACGCATCACATGCTTGGCCACGCCGGTCGCACCGGTAAAGATCATGTGGTCGAAGGCCAGACCCGAGAAGGCCTGTCCAACCTCTGGACCGCCCGTGATCACCGCGACCTCTTCCTCGGAAAACACCGAGGCAAACATCTTGGCCATCAGGGCCGACGTCGCAGGCGTAAATTCCGAAGGCTTGATCATGGCGCGGTTACCGGCCGCCAATATGCCTGCGAGCGGGGCAAAGGTGAGGTTTACCGGGAAATTCCAAGGACTGATAACGCCGACCACGCCCTTGGGCTGGAACTGAACCTCAGCCTTGGCACCGAACAGGGCCAAGATCGCCGGGGTCGTCTTGCGCTTTTCGGTCTTCATCCACTTGGCAACATTGGCCCGCGCGAACTTCAGAGGACCAATGGAACCGGCAACATCGGTGAAGCGCGTGGCTTCAATCGATCGCGCACCGAAGTCGGCATTCAAGGCCTGCTCGATCTGATCGGAATAGTCGACCAACAGGCCGATACAGCGATTGAGCCAATCAATCCGCTTTTCTAAAGATGGCGCTCCGTCACGAAGATGGGCTGCCTTTTGCAACGCCAAGATCGCGTGCATTCGTGCTGTGTCTGAACTCGAGTCAACAGGGGCCTTGGCGTTCACGGGCAATCCTCCATGGAGCAGATAGGATGTTCATCCTCTTGGTCCCCACGCTAACGCTATTTGTCCAATTTGGAACCTCTGGAATAGTTTTGATCGTTCTGATGCGATATGCATCGCCCGTACCCCTTGGGTTGACGAAGTTGGCCGAACCACGTTTATGTGCGGTGTCGTTTAGAAGGTCGCCTTATGTCTGCTGATGTCGATAGCCTCTTGCGCGGGATGCAGGCCTACCAGCTTGGGCAGGCAACTCTCGCAGCCATGGAACGCGACCAGGTTTGGCCTACGCCGCTGAACTATGAAATTTGGATGCATGCCGTCGCCAATCCCGATGGCGAATTGGCGATTGAAATTCAACGGCTGCTGAAGCGCGATAAAATGATTACGGAGGAGACGAGCGACAGACTCGCCGTCGAATATCTGCCGAACCGGCGCCTTGATGATCAGGTTCGTGAAGCCGGCGACCAACTGAACAGAGAACTGGCGTCAGTCACCACGGCGATCAAAAAGGCGCAGCAGACCAGCAAGGACTATAATTCGACCCTCGACACGGCCGACCGTTCCCTCGCTGACGAAGTTGAGGTCAACAAGGTCCGTAGCGTGGTCAAGAACCTGAGCACAGCCACTGAGGTCGTCAGAAACGAAAATCGTAGCCTCGAACTCATGCTCGAAAAATCGACTGCGGAGGTCAGGAGACTTCAAGTCCATCTTGAGCAGGTTCGGCGCGAAGCAAGCACAGATGCCTTAACGACCCTTGCCAACCGTAAGGCCTTCGATGATGAGATCGTCCAGCTCTGTGAAAAGGCTGACGCCACCGGACGCCCCTTGAGCCTAGCCGTCGTCGACATCGATTTCTTTAAGAAGTTCAACGACACATGGGGACACCAGACCGGCGATCAGGTGATCCGTTTTGTTGCCAGTGTCATCGGCAGGGTCGCGGGCGCACCGCGCTTTGCAGCCCGATATGGCGGTGAAGAGTTCTGCATCATTTTCCCCAATGAAAACTCCAATCTGGTCGAGCGGTTTGTCGACGAAATACGCGAAGAAATTTCAACCCGTATGCTCAAACGCCGGTCGACCAACGAGGATTTGGGGATGATTACGGTCTCTGTGGGCCTAGCCCAAAGGACGCCGAACGAGCCAGTCCACGCTCTCATCGACCGTGCGGATGCCGCGCTCTATGTTTCAAAGCGTAATGGTCGAAACCGGGTGACCAATGTCGGCTCCGCAGCGCTGGCAGATTAGTAGACCAATCCGTTTAAAAATCGCTGGCATTCCGTTGCGTTAGTCCGACTTAGCTTGGATCAAAGCCTTAGAGGCGCGTGGGAGGATCAGATGGACTATTCAAAAATTAAGTTGGACGTCGTCGACAATGTCGCGGTGATCACCATGAACGACCCGAGTGCGATGAACGCTGCCGGTCTGGAAATGGTGACGGAACTGTTGGACGCGTTCAATCGTGTTGCCTTGGGTGCGGTTAGTGCTCGCGCTGTGATCCTAACCGGCGAAGGTCGTGGCTTCTGTTCGGGCGCCAATCTTTCCGGCGGCGGGGCCTCGGGCCGCGAGGTTGAGGCCGACGGCAAGCCAGACGCAGGCCGCGCGCTCGAAACGCATTATAATCCGCTGGTCACGATGATGCGTGACTTCCCCATGCCCATCGTCACCGCCGTCAATGGCGCAGCGGCGGGCGTCGGTTGCTCGCTGGCCCTGCTGGGAGACATCATCGTCGCGGGCGAAAGCGGCTATTTCCTGCAAGCCTTCCGCCGGATCGGCCTGGTGCCAGATGGTGGCTCGACCTATCTGCTGCCCCGCATGATCGGCAAGGCGCGGGCCATGGAAATGGCGCTGATGGGCGACAAGATCTCCGCTGCTAAGGCCTTGGAATGGGGCCTGATCAATCGCTGCGTCTCCGATGCCGACCTGATGTCGACCGCCATGACCTTGGCCAAAGAACTGGCCAACGGCCCTATGGCGCTGGGCCTGATCCGCAAGATCATGTGGGAAAGCCTAGACGCCGACTGGACCGGCCAACTCAATGCCGAACGCAAGACCCAGCGCAAGGCTGGCAAGTCGCACGACTTTATCGAGGGCGTCAGCGCCTTCCTGCAAAAGCGCGTTGCCCAGTTTAAGGGCCAGTAAGCCTTGATGAGTACCGGACCCTGTTCACGCGAGCAGGGTCCGGTGCCCTCTAGGCCTGATAGGGCTGATAGCTCTTTTCTTCAACAATATCAGAGCCGGTTAAGTCATTGATCCGGCGCTTGATTGCCGCGCGGCGGTCATTCTCGATATAGACCGAACGGGCCAAGGCTATGAAGGCCGGGCCAAAATCCTGCCGCCGCTCGCAATCGCGCTTGCCGTCCTCAATATCCCAGAGCGCCGCATTGACCGCAAAGAGCTCGGCCGTCAGAGGATCAAGCCCCGCGACAGCGCCAATCGTCTGTACACAGACGTCTTCGAGCAGGGCCAATTCCTTGCGCACATTGGCCTCTTTTGCAGGATCGCCAATCCGCTCGGCCTTGACGCGCAGGATGGTGATCTTGTCGATCAATTCACCCGCAGAGACGGGGATCAAAAGGGTCATAGGGTATCTCCCGACAACAGCGCGTCTAGCGCCGCCTGCACGACGTCCAAGGGCAAGGCCGACATGTCCTGACCGTAGTCCTCGGCAATCAAAACAGACAGCCTTTGAGCCGAAGGACGAAACTTTACCGCCTTGCGCCGGTCTTTTTGCAGGCTCAGCAAAGGCGCGCCCCCCGCCGCCATCATGTGACCGGGACCGGCATCATTGGCGACGGCTGCGGCGAGGCGGCCTGCCAAAGCAATGACCAGCAAGGGACCCTTTATATCTGCAAATGCGTCCTTGCGGTCGGTTTCTGGAAACAAAGCCTGAGGCAAAGCCGCCTGCGCGAGCGCACGGTCGCCCTGCTCATCGGGGCCGAAAAAGAACACCGGGACGCGGCCCCGTTGGACCTGTGCGCTGGCCAGCGCCAGATAGCGCTCCAGAGGCCAGCGCTTGTCCTGCCCACCCGCACCGGGCGCAAGACCGATATAGCAAGGTCCCGGCGGAAGAAGGGCCAATGCCGCCTGCCCTGCCCGCGCTCCGGCCAGATCAATGGCATCCAGCGAGGTCGGCTTGCCCGTTGCCAAAGTCAGCAACTGCGTCAGACGATCAATCACCGCCTCGGGCTGGACAGTCCCCGCCGGTGGCTTGGCGTCGCTGAGCCGAAAGCCTGCTGCGCCGGAAATAAACCGGCCTGCCGAGCGCTTGGCCACGAGACTTCGGCGCGGATTGTCCTGGGTATCAATGACCAGATCAAATCGGCGTCCGCCAAAGGGCTTGGGGTGGAGCAGATCAAACAGGCCTGCGCCCAAAGACCCCTCGGTCAGCACCTCATCGATCAATCCCTCGACCACACCCTTAAGCGGACCGGCATAGACGGTCTCGCCCTTAGCCGCACACCAGACAATATGGGCATGCGGATAGGCCCGGCGAAGGGCGGCGATAAAGGGCAGCTTGATCAGGCCATCGCCGATCACCTCGCCCATCGAATAGATCATCACCGTGGAGGTCATGTGCGCCGCACTACGCTAATCCGAGCGGGCCGGTCAATCATCGTCCCATGGCCCATCGATCAGAAGTTCCGGTTCCTTGCGGGCCTTGGGGTTGGATTTCGCACCCGACCTGCCGACCGATTTGCCCTTTGAGCGCGCCTTGATCGCCGTCTCAACGGCCAATCGCGCCCACCGGCAAGCGGCTATCCGGTCATCGCCTGCATCCTCGGGCAAGCGCCAAAAGTGCAAGATACCGGTGCGGCCATCCTTCATCTCGTAGGTAAAGGGGGCTGAGCCCGCCGCCTCGAACTGGGCTTCAGTGTCCTTATCTGCCTTCAAATAAAGGCTGTCGCCAAAGATCAGGGCGAACATCAGATCGCTTTGATAGAGCCCCACCCCGCCAAACATCCGCTTTACCTGCACCGGACCAAGATCCGACAAAAGGTCGGTCACATGATCAAGAAAGCCAGGATCGACGGCCACAGCGTTTGGGTCCTAGTCGGCTTCGGGAATGGCCGGAATGATGGTCACGCTCTCGCCGCAGCCGCAGGCGTCGGTCTCGTTGGGGTTCCGGAAAACAAATTTGGACGAAAGGCGCGTGGTCTCATAGTCGATCTCTGAGCCGATCAGGAACAGGACCGCCTTGGGATCAATCAGGATGCGCACACCCTTATCTTCGACCACCTCGTCCAGCGCGGCAGCGGTCTCGGCATATTCAAGGATATATTCCTGACCCGCGCAGCCGCCGTTCTTCACGCCGACGCGCAGACCGGCATAGGGCTTTTCGGCCCGGTCCATAATCTCACGCACGCGCTCGGCGGCGCGGTCAGTCAGACTAACGACCTTGGGCCGGGGACGGCGCGGCCGAGGGGTGATGACGGGCTGAGGTATGCTGGGATCGGTTTGCATGATCAGAACATGTTCAATTGCAGCTTGGCCTCGTCCGACATCCGCGAGGGGTCCCACGGGGGATCAAAGACCAGATTTACAGTACAGGACTTCAGGCCCTCGACCTGAAGGATCGCCTCTTCCACCCAGCCCGGCATTTCCCCGGCCACGGGACAGCCCGGCGCGGTCAAGGTCATGTCGATGACCACATCCATATCGTCAGACAGGTCGACCTTATAGATCAGGCCCAGCTCATAGATATCCACTGGAATTTCAGGGTCATAGACGGTCTTGAGCTGCTCGACCAAGCGGTCGGTCATGCGGTCAAGCTCATCCTGCCCCAAAGCGGTCGCTGGGCTTTCGGCGGTTGGGTTCACGGTCGCATCGTCCATAGGGGTCACGTCGCTGGCCTAAGCAAAAAAGGTTTGGGCGCGGATCAAGGCGTCGACGAACAGGTCGACCTCCTCGACAGTGTTATATAGGGCAAAAGAGGCGCGCGCGCTCGAGGTTACGCCAAATCTTGTCATCAAAGGTTCGGCGCAGTGGGTTCCAGCCCGCACGGCGACGCCATAACGATCCAGGATCTGGGCCAGATCATGGGCGTGAACGCCGTCGATGGTGAAGCTGAGCACAGCCCCCTTGCCCAGCGCTGTCCCTAGGACACGCAGACCCTTGATGTCTCGCACAGCGTCATAGGCCCGCTCATAGAGGGCGTGCTCATGGGCGGCGATGGCGGCGCGATCTTGCGCCATTAGCCAATCAATGGCCGCGCCCAGCCCGATAGCCTCGATGATCGCTGGGGTGCCAGCCTCAAAGCGGTGGGGCGGGTCGGCATAGGTGATGGTATCCAGCGAAACGGAGGCAATCATCTCGCCGCCGCCTTGATAGGGCGGCATGGAGGCCAGCATCTCAGCCTTGCCATAGAGGACGCCAATGCCAGTGGGTCCATAGAGCTTGTGACCGGAAAAGACGTAAAAATCGGCATCCAGAGCCTGAACGTCGACGGTCTCGTGGACCACGGCCTGACAGCCATCGAGCAGCACCGGCACGCCGTGGGCATGGGCGATGGCCACGATCTCTGCAGCAGGATTAACGGTGCCCAGCACGTTGGACATGTGGCTGAGGGAGACCAGCCGGGTGCGCGGGCTGAACAGGGCGCGATAGGCGTCCATATCCAGTTGGCCGTCATCAAGAACCGGCACAAACTTCAAAACCACGCCCTTGGCCTGACGCAGGAAATGCCAAGGCACGATATTGGCGTGATGTTCCATCACAGACAGGATGATCTCGTCGCCTTCCACCAGCCTTTGACCGAACGAGGCCGCGACCAGATTGATCGCCTCGGTCGCGCCCTTGGTGAAGACGATCTCATCGACCGAACCGGCATGGATCAGCTTAGCGACACTGCGGCGCGCGGCTTCATAGGCCTCGGTCGTCTCGTTTGCGAGGCTGTGCAGGCCCCGGTGAACGTTGGAATAGGAGGATTCCATCACCCGGCTCATGGCCTCGATGACCGTCCACGGCTTTTGCGAGGAGGCCGCGCTGTCCAGATAGACCAGCGGCTTGCCGTGGACCTGACGTTCCAGAATTGGGAACTCTTCGCGGACCTTGGCGACATCAAAACTCATCAGGACGCCCCATACCAGAGGCCAGAAGCCAGTCTTGCGCCACTTGCCGCGCGCCCTCATGGCTGATCCGGTCGGTGACCTCGCCGACGAACGCACTGATCAACAGGGCGCGCGCCTCGATCAGCGGAACCCCGCGCGAGCGGATATAGAACAGGGCTTCCTCGTCCAGAGCGCCGACCGTGTTGCCATGGGCGCAGGAGACGTCGTCGGCATAGATCTCAAGCTCAGGCTTGGCATCGATTTCCGCCCGCTCCGACAGGATCAGCGCGTGGTGGCCCATGCGGGCATCGGTCTGGTCTGCGCCGCGCTCGACGGTGATCTTGCCTTGGAAGACGGCGCGGGCGCTGTCACGCACGGCACCCTTGGTCAACTGGCTGGTCGTGCCGCCCTCGCCCTGGTGGGTGACGACCGTGGTTTGATCGCTGTGACGCGCGTCACCGAGCAGATAGACCCCGTCGAGCCGTACCGATGCGCCCTGCCCCGGATGGTTCACATGGGCCTCAAACCGCTGACGCTTGCCCCCGGTGGTCAGGACCGTTTGGTTGAACGTGGCATTGGCGGCCAAATCGACTGTCGCCGTGACAACGCTGATGGCCTCTGCGCTGTCGTTCAGGATCGAAACTCGCTCAACCGTCGCGCCAGACCCGATGTGGAGGGTTACGGCAATATCGCTGACATAGGTCTGACCGAGCCCCTCATGGCTCTCTAGCAGGGTTAGAGAAGCGCCCTCGGCGACCTCAATGGCCAGCGCCGCATGGTGCGCACTGGCTGCCTTTGAGGAAACGAAACGAAGGCACACCGTGCGATGTTCACCCGATGCAATGGTCAGCCGGTCTGGACCAAAGCCATTGATGATGACGATGGTTTGCGCTGCATCCAACGCCGCGAACGGTCCAGCCGGTACCGCGGCCTCATCCTTAGGCGACGCGGCGGGAATGGCCCGCAAGGCTGCGCGCAGGTCCGTATAGCGCCAAGCCTCGTCGCGGCGACTGGGCAGGGATGCGACATCCCCGCTTTGAAGGGCGAGCGCTAGGCTCATGCTGCGACCTGCGAGAACCGGTCATAGCCGGTCTCTTCCAGTTCCAAGGCCAGCTCTGGGCCACCTGACGCAACGATCTTACCCGCCGCCAAAACATGGACCCGGTCAGGTTTGATATAGTCGAGCAGGCGCTGATAGTGGGTGATGACCAACATGCCCCGCTCCGGCGAGCGCAAGGCGTTGACCCCCTCCGACACGATCCGCAAGGCGTCGATATCCAGCCCGGAATCGGTTTCGTCTAAGATCAGGAATTTCGGCGAAAGCATCGCCATTTGAAAGATTTCCATCCGCTTCTTCTCACCGCCTGAGAAGCCGACATTCAAGGGACGCTTGAGCATGTCGAAGTCGATCTTCAGGCTAGCCGCCTTTTCACGGGCGAGTTTCAAGAAGGCCGGAGCACCGATCTCATCCTCGCCGCGCGCCTTACGCTGAGCGTTCAGGGCGGTGCGAATGAAGGTCAGGCTCGGCACGCCGGGGATCTCCAGCGGATATTGGAACGACAGAAACAGACCCTTGGCCGCCCGCTCATTGGCCTCGAGCGCGAACAGGTCCTCACCGTTCAAGCTTGCCGAACCTTGGGTAACCTCATAGCCCTCACGCCCCGCGAGCGTGTAGGACAGGGTCGATTTTCCCGCCCCGTTCGGGCCCATGATCGCATGGACCTCGCCCGCTGGAACCTCCAAGGACAGGCCCTTCAGGATCGGTGTGCCACCGACTTCGACATGCAGGTTGGTAACTGACAACATAATTAGGTCTCTCAAACACCCATCTGCGCGGGGCAGAATGGGCTAGCGTTAGGGGTCGGCGCGAGGGCGCGGATTTGGTCGATGACGGTGTAGAGGTTGTCTCGAACGGTCTTTTCGGCAAAACGAACGACACGATAACCAGCCGCCGTCAGCCAAGTCGTGCGAACAGCATCGCGCTCGATCGTCTCAGGCAGCGAGTGGTAATAGCCATCGACTTCAATGATCAATCTGGAGCGATGATGAGCGAAATCAGCAACATAAGGACCAATGGGGACCTGACGCCGCCAATTATCGTTCAACTCGCGTAATGCAGCCCAGAGCGCCTTCTCCGCCAAAGTCTGCTCCCGCCGCAACCGCCGAGCCCGAGCAATATCGCCCCCCTTCCCCCCTCGAGGGGGAAGGGCCGGGGATGGGGGGGCTACTGACGGTGCCGAACGAGACGCGGATGTGGCAACAGCCGAAGATAAACCCGATCCGCCTTCACCCCCATCCCCGGCCCTTCCCCCCTCTAGGGAGAAGGGAGATGTTTGATTTGGGGTCATCCGACGGAGCCTTCTAGGGAG
>CALFYB010000068.1 GCA_937952995.1 uncultured Caulobacteraceae bacterium | reverse complement strand
GAGCCCCTGTGGACCGGGCGGACCATCGACCACGTCCAGATCACCATTGCCGAGACCGAAGGCATTGGCGAGCGCTGGCCCTATTATGACGAATATGGCGCGGCCCGGGACATGGTGCAGAACCATATGCTGCAGCTTCTGTGTCTGGTGGCGATGGAGCCACCGTCCGATCTCGATCCAGACTCGGTGCGGACCGAAAAGGTCAAGGTGCTTCGTTCGCTGCGACCCTTTACCCATGCCTCGGCCCAACAGCACAGTGTGCGCGGCCAATATCAGGCCGGATCCATCCAAGGGTTCCCAACCAAGGCCTATCGGGACGAGGTGGGCCGCGAGACCGATACCGAGACCTTCGTGGCTCTGCGCTGCGAGATCGACAATTGGCGCTGGGCGGGCGTGCCGTTCTTCCTGCGCACCGGCAAGCGCATGGCCGAGCGCCGGACCAAGATCGTCATCCAGTTCAAGTCGGTGCCGCACTCAATCTTCCAACAGGCGGGGTCCGAGGACCTGTCGCCCAACCGTCTGGTGATCGATTTGCAGCCCGATGAGGACATCAAGCTGACCTTGATGAACAAGCGTCCGGGCCTGGATCAGGGCGGTATGAGACTGCAAAACATGCCCCTGTCCTTGAGCCTATCGGCCAGCTATGGCGGCGAGGGCGGACGGCGGCGGATCGCCTATGAACGCCTGTTGCTCGACGTGTTCCGGGGGGATCGCACGCTCTTTGTCCGCCGTGATGAGGTCGAGCAGGCCTGGACCTTTATCGATGGCTTGGAAAAGGCTTGGGCCGAGGCGCGCATGAGCCCCAAGCCCTATCTTCCCGGCTCGTGGGGACCCTCCGGTGCCTTTGGCTTGACCGAGCGGTCTGGCCGCGAGTGGGTGGATTGATCCGATGACCTCCACGCCAATCCCCCTTCACCCCGTCTTGGCAGCGGTTACGGCCCGGATCACCGAGGCCAGCCGCGATAGCCGCGCGGCCTATGAGGCCCAGATGCAAGAGGCCGCGGCCTCTGGCACCGCGCGCGGACGACTGAGCTGTGGCAATCAGGCCCACGGATTTGCCGCCGCCGACGAGGGCTGGGAAAAGCTGACCCTGAAGCTGGCTGAGCGGCCCAATATCGGCATCGTCACCGCCTCTAATGACATGCTGTCCGCCCACCAGCCCTATGAGACCTATCCCGATCAGATCAAGGCCGCAGCGCGTGAGGTTGTGGCAACGGCTCAGGTTGCGGGCGGCGTACCAGCCATGTGCGACGGGGTGACCCAAGGCCGGGGCGGCATGGAGCTGTCCTTGATCAGCCGCGATGTCGTGGCCATGTCGGCCGCCATTGGCCTGTCGCATGACGTGTTTGATGCGGCGCTCTATCTGGGCATCTGCGACAAGATCGTGCCGGGCCTCTTTATCGCGGCGGCGCGGTTTGGCCATCTGGGCAGTCTGTTCGTGCCGTCCGGGCCCATGCCTTCGGGCCTGCCCAACCCCGACAAGGCCAAGGTTCGCCAGCGTTATGCCCTCGGCGAGGCCAGCCGCGCCGAACTGCTGGAGGCCGAAGCGGCGTCCTATCACGCGCCGGGCACCTGCACCTTCTATGGCACGGCCAATTCCAATCAGATGTTGATGGAGGCCATGGGCCTGCATCTGCCGGGCGCGGCCTTCGTGGCCCCAAACACGGCCCTGCGCACCGCCCTAACCAAGGCCGCAACCCAGCGGGCGGTAGCGATCAGCGCTCTGGGCCAGGACTATACGCCCTTCCGTGCGGTGGTGACGGTCAAGTCGATGGTCAATGCCACGGTGGCGCTGCTAGCCACGGGCGGCTCGACCAATCATACCCTGCATCTGGTGGCCATGGCGGCGGCGGCGGGCATTCACCTGACCTGGCAAGACATTGCCGAGCTATCCAGCGTCACCCCGCTGTTGGCGCGGATCTATCCAAACGGTGTGGCCGACATCAACCATTTCCAAGCCGCTGGCGGCTGCGGGTTCCTGTTTCGAGAACTGATCGAGGCGGGCCTGCTGCATGAGGATGTCCAGACCGTTAGTGGCTTTGGTCTGCGGCGGCAGACTGAGGAGCCGTGGCTGGACGGCGGGGACCTGCGGTGGCGTCCAGCAGCGCGCGAGAGTTTAGACCTGTCGGTCCTGCGACCAGCCTCCGATCCCTTTTCGCCCAATGGCGGTATGGCGCTGCTGTCCGGCAATCTTGGCCGCGCTGTGCTCAAGACATCGGCTCTCAAGCCCCAGGACCACCGCGTCCGAGCGCCTGCCAAGGTCTTTGCTAGCCAAGAGGCCCTGAAGGCTGCCTTCGAGGCCGGTGAATTGACCGGCGATTTTGTCGCCGTGGTGGTCGGGCAAGGACCGCGCGCCAACGGCATGCCCGAATTGCACAATCTGACCCCGGTGCTGGGAGCCTTACTCGACAGGGGCCAAAGGGTCGGTCTGGTCACCGACGGGCGGATGTCTGGGGCTTCCGGCAAGGTGCCTGCTGCCATTCACCTGACGCCGGAAGCGCTCGATGGCGGGGTGATTGGCAAGATCATTGACGGTGACATGGTCCTGTTAGATGCAGAACAGGGCCTGCTCGAGGTCGAGGTCGCCGCTGAGGTGCTGGCTGCCCGGCCCGCCTTTGTGCCCGATGCCCGCTTGGTTCAAGGACTGGGGCGTGAACTGTTTGCAGGCTTTAGAGCCGCTGCCCTGCCCGCAGATCGCGGCGGCGGCTTCTTTAGCCCGATTTAGGACGTTGAGATGACGGATAGGCTTTCACAGATCGGTCTGGTCGCGGACATTGGCGGAACCAATGCCCGTTTCGCCCTTGCCTGTCGGCATCCCAACGGAGCCTTGAGCCTCGACCATCGGCAGGACTTGGCCGCCGAAGATTTCCCGACCCTTGCCCTGTGTCTTCAAGCCTATTTGGATGGGCTAGAGCCTGACCTTCGTCCCACCCAAGCGGCTTTTGGTGTCGCCTGTCCGATTACCGGCGATCACGTCAAGCTGACCAATCGCGACTGGTCCTTCAGCATTGAGGGCTTGAAACAGACCTTTGGGTTCGAGCGGCTCGAGGTGGTCAATGACTTCACCGCCATTGGCCATTCGATTGGTGCCCTGACCGCCCAGGACGTGGAATCGCTTCCCGGTCCGGCTTGGCCTGAGCGGCTGACCGGTGTTGTGTCGATCGTTGGACCGGGCACGGGCCTTGGCGTCGGTGGCCGGATGCTGACCGAAGATGGCGTCGAGGTGATCTTGGCCAGCGAAGGCGGGCATGTCAGCTTTGCCCCCATCGACGCCTTGGAGATCGAAATCCTACGGCTCCTGCTCGGCAAGTTCCCGCGCATTTCTAATGAGCGCATCCTTTCGGGGCCGGGGCTTGGCCACCTCTATGAGGCCCTGTCGGAAATTAGAGGGGCTGCGAAAGTCTCGCCCGGGGCTCCGGCGATCCTAGAAGCGGCCCTGTTGGCTAGCGACCCCTTGGCCGTCGAGGCCGTCGAGCGGTTCTGTCTGATCCTTGGCTCAGTGCTGAGCGATGTGGCCCTGATCCATGGGGCATCGGCCGTCGCCATTGCCGGTGGCATGGCCCCGCGCATGAAGCGGTTCTTGAATACAGCAGCGGTGCGCTCGCGGTTTGAGGCCAAGGGCCGGTCGCAGCACCTGCTTACCACCTTGCCCATCGCGCTGATCCGTCACCCCCAGCCGGGCCTTTTGGGCGCGGCCAATCTGCTATTGCCCGCCAACCTCAAGGGAAAGTCACCCTCATGACCATCGACATTCAAGCCCTGTTCCGCAAGGCACGGATCATGCCGGTGGTGACGCTCTCGGCAGCGGATCAGGCGGTTCCCTTGGCCCATGCCCTGCTAGAGGGTGGCTTGACCGCCATTGAGGTGACCTTGCGCACCCCGGCCGGTTTGCCCGGGATCGAGGCCATCGCTCGCCACGTGCCGCAGATGGCGGTGGGGGCCGGAACGGTTCTGTCTCCGGCGGATCTGAGCGCAGTGGCTGAGGCTGGTGCAACCTTTGCCTTGTCACCCGGATCAACGCCGGATCTGCTGATCGCCGCCAAGACCTCGCCCATTCCCTTTGTGCCCGGTGTGGCCACGGCGTCGGAAGTGATGGCTGTTTTGGCCGCTGGGATGACGACGATGAAGCTTTTTCCCGCCTCGATCGTTGGCGGTGTGCCGATGCTTCGAGCGCTGGCCGGGCCGCTCGGTGAGGCCATGTTCTGTCCCACGGGCGGGGTGAGTTTGGACAATGCCGGAGCCTATCTGGCCGAGCCCAATGTGCTCTGTGTTGGCGGCACTTGGATTGCGCCGCTGGATCTGATCCGTGCGGGTAATTGGGGCGAGATCACCGCCCGCGCTGCCGCCGCTGTTGCTGCCTTTCCGGGGTGAATGCCATGAATGCCATCTTTACCGACGACTATGCTGAACTGGTCGACCTGCTGATCGAGGCGAGGCTGGCGGCTGGCCTCACCCAGCGCGCTCTGGCCCGCCGCATTGGCAAGGTCCAGTCCCATATCTGCGCCATTGAACAACGCCAGCGGCGGGTGGAGCTTTTGGAGTTCTACATCATCGCCCGCGCATTGGATCTTGATCCTGTCGACCTGTTCGGGCGGGCCGCTGCGCGTTTTGATGGATTACGGGGCCCAGCCTTTGCGCCCTTGAACCGTCCCCAATCTGAGCGTCTTTCAGCCTAACAGCCCATGGCCTACGCGAACAAAATCTGAGACAGTCGTCCTCCAAGCCCGCCGTTCAAGACGGGCACCCACGGAGGATGCAGATGGCGCGCGTACCCTATTTTGATCGCTCAAAGCTTGAGGGCCGGGCCAAGGCGGCGATGGATAAGCTGCCGCCGCTGAATCTGTTCGCGATGCTGGCCCACAGCGGCGATCTGGTCGACGGCGTCACCAAGCTGGGCAATCAGATTCTCTCCCATACCCAACTTGACCCTTGGCTGCGCGAGATCGTGATCCTGCGGGTCGGGGTCATCACCGGATCGACCTACGAGGTCTATCAGCACCGCCGCATCGCTCAGGCCTTCAAGATCGCCGATGCGCGGATCGATGCGGTCATTGCGGGCGACATGGCCGCCTTGACGCCGCTGGAGCAGGCGGTCTGTGCGATGGTCGAGACCGTGCTGGCGCTCGGTCGCCCCAGCGATGAACAGTTCAATCAGATGATGGACCTGATTGGCCTTCGCCCCCTGCAAGAGCTGGTCATCACCTGCGGCTACTATTTCATGATCTCGCGTTTCCTTGTCACATTTGACGTGGACATTGAGACCCAAGAACAGATGGGCGGTGACCGCCCACCCTTGAACCTGCCGGGCATGGACAAGGCCCTTTAGACGATCAAGACGAGATGGCCCCAAGACGGCCTGTCTATTTTCAAACACCCATCGGCCGCGCCGAACCCTTGAATGGACCTGGACATGATGTTGCGAAAGACCCTGATGAGTATGGTGGCCATGGCTGCCTTGGCCGCTGTTCCGGCCCATGCGGCGGACCCGGCGTCGGCCGCGACCAAGGCGGCGCAGGCGGCTCTGGCCAAGAGCTTGCCGTTCGCTGACCGTCAGGATTTTGACTTTGCCTCGCGCGGCTATCTTGGCACCCGGACTGACCCGATCATCAAGCGGGCCGACGGCGAGGTGGTCTGGGACCTAAACGCCTACAATTTCGTCAAGGGTGACGCGCCCGACACGGTCAATCCTAGCCTTTGGCGTCACGATCAGGTGCTGGCAAAGTCGGGCCTGTTCCAAGTGTCCGACACCATCTGGCAGGTGCGCGGCTTCGACATTTCCAATGTGACCTTCATCAAGGGCAAGACCGGTTGGATCGTCGTTGACCCCCTGACCAGCGCCGAGGTGGCTAAGGCTGCGCTCGAACTGGTCAATGAGAAGCTCGGCGTTCGACCCATCGTGGCTATGATCTACACCCACAGCCACGGCGACCATTTCGGCGGCGTCAAGGGGATGATCGACCAGAAGGACGTCGATGACGGCAAGGTTCAGGTCATCGCCCCCCAAGGCTTCATGGAACAGGCGGTCTCGGAAAACATCATTGCCGGAACGGCCATGAACCGCCGCGCCACCTATCAGTTTGGCCATTTCCTCAAGCCTGGACCCGAGGGCCAGATGGGCAGCGGCATCGGTCTTGCCGTGTCCAAAGGCACCGTCACCCTGATCGCGCCCAACGTGTTGATCACCAAGACCGGCGAAGAGATGGTCCTTGATGGGGTGCGGGTCCAGTTCCAGATCACGCCGGGCACCGAAGCCCCTTCTGAGATGAACTTCTTCCTGCCCGACCTGCATATTCTGTGCATGGCTGAGAATGCCAATGTGTCGATGCACAATGTCCTGACCCCGCGCGGCGCTCTGGTGCGCGATGCCAAGGCCTGGGCGGAATATCTGACCGAGTCAGTCCGCCTCTATGGGGCCAATAGCGACATCATGTTCACCAGCCACGGCTGGCCGCGCTTTGGTAAGGCGGAGGTCAACGGCTTCTTGGAAAACCACCGCGACGCCTACAAGTTCCTGCACGATCAGTCGGTGCGGCTGATGAACCAAGGCCTGACCGGCGAAGAGATCGCCGCCAAGGTCGTCCTGCCTAAGGCCTTGAACGATAGCTGGTACAATAAGGGCTATTACGGGACCATGCGGTTCAACAGCCGCGCGGTCTATCAGCGCTATATGGGCTGGTACGACGCCAATCCGGTGCATCTGGCCGATCTGCCCCCCGCCGAGGAGGGCAAGCGCTATGTCGCGGCGATGGGCGGGGCCGACAAGGTGATGGCCTTGGCCAAGCTGTCGATCGACAAGGGTGACTATAGCTGGGCGGCAACCTTGCTGAACAATGTGGTGATGGCCGACGCCGCCAATGTCGCTGCCCGCGAGATGCTGGCCAGCGCCTATGACCAGTTGGGCTATCAGCAGGAAAGCTCGTTGGGTCGCAATATCTATCTGATGGGCGCAACCGAGCTGCGTAAGGGCGTGCAAAAGGCGTCCAGCCTGCCGATGTCCAGCGACATGGTGGCCAATCTGCCGACCGCGATGCTGTTCGATCTGTTGTCCGTGCGGCTTGACGCGGCAAAGGCCGAGGGCGTCAACCTCAAGCTGGCCATGGTGTTTCCGGACCGCAATGAGAGCGTTTATCTGCGCGTGCGCAACGGCGTTCTGATTGCTGAACCGGGCGCAGCGCCGGGACCGGTGGATGCGACCTTGACCGTGGCCCGTCCCCTGTTCTTGCAGAGCATCTTGATGGGCACGTCGTTGGCGTCTGCAGTGATGACCGGAAAGGCCAAGATCGACGGGGATGTGCGGGCCTTCGCCAAGCTGACCGAGCTGTTCGACAAGGGCGGCGGCGACTTCCCGATTGTTACGCGGCCCTGAAACTATCTAATTCCATAGACAGGGGCTGGCCAAAGGCACAAGGGTTTTGGCTGGTCCCGACTGGAAGGCACGTCCTTGCAAATTCCTAAACCTCTTGTGCCCCCAACGCCTCGCAAGAGATCCCTGCTGAGCAATCTCGGTCCAGGGCTGATTACCGGCGCGGCCGATGTCGATCCCGGCGGGATATCGACCCATTCGCAGGCTGGGGCCGTGTTCGGCCTCAATATGCTCTGGACCATTGTCGCGACCTTTCCTCTGATGGCGGCGATCCAGTCGGTCAGCGCCCGGATCGGGCGGGTCACGGGTCAAGGTCTGGCCAGCAATATCAAACAGACCTTTCCGCCAGTGGTGCTGAATGTTCTGGTCGGTTTGCTGTTCTTCACCAACACCTTGAACATCGCCGCCGATATTGCCGCTATGGGCCAGGCCTCGGCCCTCGTGCTTGGTTTTGGCGAGCATGGCTTTGCCCTGATGTTCGGGGTCCTGTCGCTGATGCTGCAGGTCTTGATGCCCTATCACCGCTATGTGCGGGTGCTGAAATGGCTGACCCTGTCGCTATTTTCCTATGTTGCGGTGGTGATGACGGTGCAGGTGCCGTGGCTCGAGGTCGCTGCCCGCACGGTCTGGCCGCACCTGACGTGGAACCGTGACACCTTGACCATGGTCGTGGCCGTTTTTGGCACGACCATCAGCCCCTACATGTTCTTCTGGCAAAGTTCGCAGGAGGTCGAGGACCTCGATGCCGCGCCGCTGGACCATGACCTGCGCACCCATCCCGAAGAGGCCCCCGCGCAGCTTCGCCGGATTGGCCTCGATACCTATGTCGGCATGGCCTTTTCCAACCTGATCAGCATGGCGATCATCCTGGCCGCAGCGGTGGCGTTGCATGATCAGGGCATCGACAAGATCGAGACGGCAGCCCAAGCGGCCATGGCCCTGCGCCCGGTTGCCGGAGAGGCTGCCTTCCTGCTGTTCAGTCTCGGCATCATCGGAACCGGCCTATTGGCGGTTCCCGTGCTGGCGGGATCTGCCGCCTATGCCATCGCCGAGGCGCGCGGCTGGCCCGAAGGGCTAGAGCGTAAAGCCTATGAGGCGCGCGGGTTCTACGGCGTGATCGCGGCGGCCATGATCTTGGGTGTGGCGCTCGGCTTCAGTCCCATCGACCCGATCAAGGCCCTCTATTGGAGCGCGGTGGTCAACGGCGTCATCTCGGTTCCGATCATGGCGGCGATGATGGTGGTCGCCACCAATCGCAAGCGGATGGGGGCCTTTGTCGCGACGCCGGGTCAGAGGATCTTTGGCTGGGCCGCGACCGTGATCATGGCCGTCGCCGTCACCGCCATGTTCTTGGTTATGTAGGCTTGCGTCTGACCTCGGACCCGGCAATCTTGCGGACAAGATTAAAGCGGGGCGGATGATGACAACGGCAGAGACGATGACGGACGGGGCGAGCAAGACCCCTTGGTACAGCCATCTCTATTTTCAGGTGCTGATCGCCATCACAGCGGGGGCCCTGATCGGTCACTTCAACCCGGCCTTGGGCGAGTCGCTCAAGCCACTTGGTGATGCCTTTATCAAGATCGTCAAGATGGTCATCGGGCCGGTGATCTTTCTGACCATCGTCACCGGCATTGCTGGGATGAGCGATCTGAAAACCTTTGGCCGGGCCACCGCCAAGGCCTTCGCCTATTTCCTGACCTTCTCGACCTTGGCCCTGATCATCGGCCTGATCGTGGCCAATGTCGTGCAGCCCGGCGCGGGCATGAACATCGATCCGGCTAGCCTCGATACAACCAAGGTCGCGGACTATGCGGCCAAGGCCCACGAGACCACCATCGTC
>CALFYB010000067.1 GCA_937952995.1 uncultured Caulobacteraceae bacterium | reverse complement strand
CAGCTGGCCAGCGTCACCCGTCACCATCTGATCAGCGCCGATACGGACGAGATCATCGCCGCCCTCCCCGCCCTAGCCCCGCACCGCGCCGCCATCCTTGGCCGGGCCATGCTGTGCAAGCGCACCAAGGTCGTGCCGTTCGAATGTGTCATGCGCGGCTATATTTCAGGCTCGGCCTGGAAGGACTACAAGGCCACGGGCACGCTGGCCGGTGAAGCCCTGCCCCAGGGTCTGCGCGAAAGCGACCGGCTGGACCCGGCCCTGTTCAGCCCCGCCACCAAAGCCGAAAGCGGCCATGACGAGAATATCGGCGTCGCGGACCTGCACGCCCGTCTGGGCAGCGATCTGGCGGGCAAGCTGGAGGCCCTCAGCCGCACGGTCTATGAGTTTGGCCGCGCCAAGGCCGAGGAACGCGGCATCATCATCGCCGATACCAAGTTCGAATTTGGCCAAGATGCCGAGGGCGGTCTGTGGCTGATCGACGAGGTCATGACCCCGGACAGCTCGCGCTTCTGGCCCGCCGACCAGTATCAGCCCGGCCAAGGCCAGCCCAGCTTCGACAAGCAGCCCCTGCGCGACTATCTCGATGCTGAACGGGCCGCTGGACGCTGGAATGGCGAGGCCCCGCCGCCGCCCCTGCCCGAAAGCGTCATCACCGCCACCAGCCAGCGCTATCTGGCGGTCTATGAATTACTCACCGGCAAGGCGCTGGATCTCAAAGCGTTTCAGTGAACCCCTTCCGCTAGAGCCCCATTGCGCCTATATGTATCCTGTTCGGCGACGGTCGGACTATGGAGATAAAGGCGCGTGCAATAAACGGACTGGACCCGGGTGCGATTCCCGGCGGCTCCACCAATTCCTACCCCGTGTATCGACGGGCTGTTTGGGGCCGATCAGCATCGACAGACGTGTAAAGACGTTAGTGCTTTCTCTCGGGTGGGCTCACCGGTATCGGGCCTTAATCTAAATGCGAACGATAACTTCGCTCAAGAGATCCGTCTCGCTGCGTAATGCGGTGCCACGAATTTCGACCTAAAGCCCTAACGTCTTAGCAGCGTTAGGCGGGGCCCGAGGGGAGCCTGGCAACAGCAATCCCCTCACTTCATTCCCATTGCGAAGGCTCCCCTCGATTCTTTTTTGGGGAACTGGGGGAGCCTGGCAACAGCAATCCCCTCACCTCATCTCATGTTAAATCCGCGCTCGCGAAAACAAACAAGGCCCCCTACGGCGCTG
>CALFYB010000066.1 GCA_937952995.1 uncultured Caulobacteraceae bacterium | reverse complement strand
TTGAGGCATTTGCTGAGCCTTCTAGGTCAACAATAACGAAATCAGCATCTTGTCTGCCTTTGGAGATTGCGGCCTCTAAGGTATCTTCGTCTGCCTTGACCACAGAAATGGACGCAGGCGCATAGCCGCCGCCATACCAGTCGGCCAACCGCCCTGCCCTATCGGCATCTATAATTCTTACGGTGTAGCCCCGATGGGCAAAGGCACCTGCCAGGATCAAAGCGGTCGTCGATTTCGCGCATCCGCCCTTGCTTGAGGTCATTGCGATAACCGGCATGTCTTGAAGATCCTTGTTCGTTAGGTGGACTGGGAATCGTGATAGCCTAACATCGTTACGAAATGACAACGTATGCTTTTCGGAAGGAAGTTATAATCATTTCAGGACGATGTCAAATTCAGCTTGAAACGACTACGTAAGCGTTACGATTACAAAATGATTACACTTAGTGGGAGGGCTATTTTGCATTTGGGCAAGGGCACCCCCGATCAAGGATGCTCCATAAGGGCCTCAGGAGCGTCACTGGCGGGCGTATCGGTGAGGTGGGTACCCCACAGGCCGGAGGGGGATAGAAGGCCGCCACAGAGCGTTTGAAGGAAATCAAACAAACAGCTTTGAATGATTGACCTCGAGACGTGTGACAACCAGAGACCAGAGCTACACTTCCGATATCCTACAGATCGAGCCCGCTGGCGACCATTAAAGGTCGGCCAGAGGGCGTCTAACACGGAACCATCAAGCAAAATTACCCGTTAGAGACTCTGTTAAAGTACAAGTTAAGTAAGTTAAGCTGAGAAAAAGAGGCTTTTTCACCCATAAATACAGCATCTTAGCAGAGGTGCTGGTGTGTAATCCACCGTGATTCGGTGTGTAATCCACCGAGGTCAGGTGTGTAATCCACCGATAGCCGGGTGTGTAATCAACCGAAGCTATCCACAGGCATGACCAAGCCGAGATCGGATTAGGTTACTGACGTCAACCCTCGCCAAGGCCAATCAGCACTGTTTTCACCGCCCAAACAGATCGCGCCCGACCCTTGGCATAGAATATGGTGGGGTTGGCAGCCGCTGCCGCTGGGAAGAGACGGTCGGCGGGCAGGGTAGGGGTGTGAGCGCTGGCTTCAAGAAGCCTGATGGCACCTTGCGCCCCCATGAATGTCGCTAAATAGATCTCACCCTGTGTCGGTTCGCGGCCCAAATGGTTCCTCAAGGCGTCGCTGTAGTCGTTGACCAATTCCGCGCCCAGCAAGGCTGCAAGGTCAACGTCATAACGCAGGGCCAATATCTCTCTCCTCATTGCGATATCGGCGACTATGGCTTGCCCACGGTTATTGAAAGATACGGTTTTGGCCAAACCGGCCAAGCCATACTTGTGTCCATGTCGCTGGACTGTCGCCAGCCAGGTTTGATCAATGAACTGAAAGAGACCAGCAGCCGATGAACCGCGAGCCTTGGCGTAGGGATTAAAGCCAGACTCACGCCTAGCAGTGGTCATCAATAGGCGATGGGGAACGCCGGTCCGCTGGCTCGCATAGTTGACGGCGCGGGTCACATAACCTGGCGCTTGGCGTGATCTATCTGTCCGGTAGGGCAGGGAGCTTTTGTATCCCCCTTCACCATCGCCAAGCGCGTCAGCGGTGCTTACTGATCTTGCTGGTAACGTGTTGAATGAAGCTACCGCGCTTTCAGCG
>CALFYB010000065.1 GCA_937952995.1 uncultured Caulobacteraceae bacterium | reverse complement strand
GATCTTGCAGATAGAAGACGCCCAGATCGAAGGGGATGGAATCAAAACCACAGGAAAAGACAATCCGCGCGCCAGAGGCAGCGGCGCGCTCGGAGTGGGCGGCGATCATTTTAGCCATCCAGGCGGGCTCGCCGCACAGATCGACATAATCGGTCCCGCTGTCGGCGCAGGCGATGACCAGCCCCTCGCCATAGAGCTGATAGGGACCAACCGTTGTGACCACGACCTTGGTTTGGAGGCACATGGCGCTCAACGATGCGGGGTCTGACGCATTGGCGGTGATCATGGCAAGGCTGTCTGGCGCTCCAATGGCCTTGCGCACCTCGTCCAGCTTGGCAGCGCTGCGTCCAGCAATGGCCCAACGCACAGGCCCATCGACCCCATAGGTGGCGAGCATGTGCTCGGCCACCAGCCGCCCTGTAAAGCCGGTGGCGCCATAAACAACCAGGTCAAAGCTGCGGTCTGAAGCGGGGGTGGGTTTTGAGGCCTTGGCCATGGGAACAGACTTTCTTTGGGATAAAATTCAGCCTGCAAGGTCTGCTAACTGTCCCCAAGGGTCAAGGCCACCCCCTACCCCCTCACCCAACCCTCTCCCCCAAGGGGGCGAGGGCTAAGAAAGAGCGGATAAGCCCTCTCCCTGTGGGAGAGGGTTGGGTGAGGGCCTTGTTTGTTTTCTTAAAGAAAGAACCCCCTACCCCGGCTTCGCCGGTACTTCCCCCAGAGGGGGAAGATCTTGGTGCTTTTAATCTTCCCCCTCTGGGGGAAGTGGCGCGCAGCGCCGTAGGGGGTCTTGTTTTCTTCTACCCGCGTCATTGCGAGCGGAGCGACGCAAACCAGTTGATTGGCGCTATGCACCTCGCAATGACGCAGATTTTAGTCCTAGTCCTTCTTGTCGTCGTCCTTATCGCCGCCTTCAGCCGCCTCGCGGGTGGCGTAGACGTGGTCGACAATGCCCCAAGTCTTGGATTCTTCGGCGTCCATGAAATGGTCGCGGTCGAGCGTGCGCTCAACCACTTCGAGCGGCTGGCCGCAATGTTTGGCATAAAGCTCGTTCAGGCGGCGCTTGGTCTTGATGATGTCTTCGGCGTGACGTTCAATATCAGACGCCTGACCACGGAACCCACCTGAAGGCTGATGCAGCATGATGCGGGCATTCGGCAGGGCCACCCGATGACCGGCCTCACCGGCCATCAGCAAGAACGACCCCATTGACGCGGCCATACCCATACACACCGTCGCAACAGGGCTCTTGATGTATTGCATGGTGTCATAGATCGCCATACCGGCAGAGATAGATCCACCTGGTGAATTTATATAAAGGAAAATATCTTTATCTGGATCTTCTGCAGCAAGTAGAAGTAGCTGTGCAGAGATTGCATTTGCCATTGAATCTTCAACGACGGAGCCAAGGAAGATAATGCGTTCTTTTAGAAGACGGTTGTAAACCTGGTCATCTAATCCGCCACTTGGCGCTGATCCCGCAAGACGCGGTGTAATGAGATCCACAACTTCCTCCTGATTGTTAATTGAACTTTTTAGCCCTATTTAACCTAGTAATGACACTAACAATGTTTAAGGCCAAATGCTTCCGCAAATTGGCAAAAATCTGGCTTGGG
>CALFYB010000064.1 GCA_937952995.1 uncultured Caulobacteraceae bacterium | reverse complement strand
TAACCGTGGTCGCTGGGCTTTCGACATACATGCCGGATTGACCAGTGGCGGTGTTGCCGACGCCGACGTTCAACTGGATGTATTCACCAATGTTGGCGAAGCCAATGTTGGTTGCGCCAGCTTGGACAACGAATTGTGCGTTCGGATCGTCGATCACATAGGCCTCGACGTCGCCAGTGGCGTCCGAACCGGGCCAATAGTTTGACCAGACGGTGCGCTTTTGCGAGGTGGAGGTGTACTTGCAGCCAACGAAAATGCCTTCGACACGGACGGTCGAGGCAGTCGCCTGAGCGATGTAGCCGGTGGTCAGCGGAATAACCGCATCACCGCTAAAGATCGCCGTGCTGTTGTTTGAAGCAATTTTGCGGACATTCTGTTCAAAGGTGGGAACTGAGCCCGTACCCTTGACTTGTCGAAAACCGAAAGGCGAATTGGTATTCGGCATGACGGGTTCTCCTTTAGGGAAAGCCATCATCGCGCCACCGAGGGCGATTCAGAGCCGGGGATATGCAAATTCTCCACACCGGGGGAGAAGAGCCCTAGAAATAGGCCGCTTTCTGAAAAAGCGCAAATAAAAAAAGGGCAGCCCGAAAGCTGCCCCTTGATCTTAGTCGTTAGGGATCGGGATCGCCTCGTAAGACTTGCTGACCTTGGCAAGGGAATTGCCCTTATTGTCTCGCCCAAAGTGACCGTCCGGAGCCGCATTAAGCTGCGCCTCTTTGTGGCGAACCTGATTGCGAGCGCGAAGCTTTTCGATTTCGCGGGCCTCTTCGGTTAGCTCCATGGGCCGTTCCATCAGGACCATGCCCTTGCGCTCAATTGTAGAGAACCGACCACCATCGGGCATGTAGGATGGGTGACGATCCGCAGGAACCGGCTCCCAGCCCTTGCGAGCAAGCGAAACCTGATAGGCAGGATCCTCTTGGCCAAGGATAGTCTTGCGCTTCCATTCATACGACCAGCCAGCCGGAACGTCGGACTGATTGATATGGAAGTCGTCCGTGCCCTCATCCATGTTGCCATTGTTGTGGTTGCGGATTTCCGCAGCCCGGCGAGCAGCGCGGGTGCGTGGGTCTTCCTCACGGGGCGCGGCGCGAAGATCTTGGCGAAGCGATTGGCGCTCCACATGCTCTTCGGGCTCTTGCTCAGCAACCATGGCCTCCTGCTCGATCTCTTGAGCAGCATCCTTCAGCGGGTTGTTCATGCGTGCGCGAGTGCGCTTTGGGGGTGACTGTTCCATTAGTGGAGCTTCCCTTCCTTCTGGAGAGCCAATTTGTTGCGGGCATATTCCTGATCGGTCATGCCCATCATCTTCGCCATTTCGCGCTCATCCGAGTTGAGGCGAACCACGTTCGGGCGACTGCCGGTGCCGGTGCCGCTACGCGAGACAGGCGCAGCAGGCGGCGCGGTTCGCCGCTGGGTAACCTGAGCAGCAGATGACGTAGGGTCATCGTCAAGATTGACCTGTGCGGACGGCTTAATCCGCAGCGTGGTTTCGATTTCGGAGAAGTATTCGTCCGAATCAACCGGGATATTGTCGGCCACGGCCAGATTGTGCGCGGCCAGCATCTTCTGGAACAAACGCTGGTCGGTGGCATATTCTGGGTGAGCACGAACCCAAGCCGCAGATCGGGGCGAAAGCTGCGCGGCCATGGCCTCGACTGGATCGGCCACATAGGGCTGGGGCGCGGCCTGCTTTGGCTGCGATTCAAGAGCCTGCTTGCCCTGCTCAAGCTGCAAGAGCTTTGCGGCATTAGTGGACATTTCAGACTGCAGATCAGCCGCCCGATCGTAATCACCAAGGCTCATCGCCTCACGGTAATTAGCCTTCAGGATCTCATTGTTCTGGGTGACCGTTGCGATCGCATTGGTCACCAGATGATGGCTGTTCTCTTGAACCTCATTTTGAGCCGTGAACGCAGCCTGATTGGCCTCGTTTGCCCGACGCTCAGCCTCAAGCCGCGCATCGCGCTCGCGCTCATACTTCGCCTTCATTTCCCTGAGGGCATCTTGAGGCTCGATGACCGGTCCGGATGAGCCAGCATCATCAGCCTTTACGACCTCAATGTCGCCTTCCGTCTTTTTAGGGGCGTCATCAATTTCGATATCGACATCAATTTGATCGTCTTTGACAGACATCTTCTGCTCCTACCAAACCATGTCGGGGTGCGGAATGCGCCCACGGACATTGGTGTCATCCAAAATGCGACACAGGACGTTGTTGATCGTGATGCTCCAGCCGTCCGATGGGCGGAAGACCAGCCAGTCGTTCACGTCAATGTCCATGTCCTTGAACCACTGATCGCTGCTATCAACGAATGCGGTTGGACCCTTTTTGACCACAAGGCCAACCTTGCCTTGGATCTTGTCCTCATCAACCGTCTGAGAGGTCAAATAGATGCCACTCTTGGTCTTCTGGGGGCGCACATAGACGGCCACCACGACCTGATTGTTGAAGATCTCCAGATCGGAAATGTCTCCAAGCTCGCCTAGAAGGACGTCCTTAGGGTCGGTTTCGTGCGTCATAACCATATGAGGCATACGTTTTCTCCTTATCGATTTGAAATTTTAGTCTGCACTTCGTCGCAATAATCGATCACAGAGCGCATGCCCTGCAGTCTTCCTACATGCTGCTTGTACTCGGCATAATCAACCGGTGTGCCCGTAGAAAGCACGTCCTTGATGCGATCGATTTCTTCTTCAAGGATTTTCTTTAGCTCGACTTCAAATAAAATATTGATATTCATCATGTTTTTGGGCGTCCTAATAAATAGGCGTCCCGATGATCAGGACGCCTATTTGTATCTTACTGTTCCCCGTAAAGGTCAATTTTCTTTAATCGACCTAGGCCACCGCCTGCGCCAGTGGTGCCCTTAGCCATCTCGTGAGCAACACGACCACCGCTTTTGCGCGGCATCGGCATGCCCGGAGGCGGCCCCATAGGAGGACCGCCGGGAGGCGGCCCCATAGGAGGCATCATACCCGGAGGCGGGCCGGGAGGCGGACCGCCCATTGGCATGCCCGGAGGCGGACCAGCGGGCGCGACAGGCACAGGGACGCCGCGTGGTGGCATTGGAGGCATGCCGGTAACCTGAGGTGCCTGCTGACCAGCGGGGCGAGCGCCAATGATGATGTTGATGTTTGTCTTGCCCTTACCCGTGCGGCCACCGCTCTTGCGGGCGAGACGCCCACCGGTCGGACGCGTGCCTTGGAAGACACCATCAGAAACGCTACCGCCGTCCTTGCGCTCAGCGCGGCCACCAGAGCATTTGGCGCAAGAGCAAGACCCACCATGCCTCAGCCCCTTCATGGACTGCTGGCGATCATGCTTTTCGTCCATTTCGGACTTTTCCCAGTCCTTGAACGACATCTTGTGCTTCAGAGCGAGCTTCTTGTCTTGGCGAAGGTCCTCCTTCGAGTTCTCCCAAGATGCCTCGCCACCCTTTTTGTAAGGAGCGCCACGACCGGCAGCAGCGCCAGCACGCCCGGCAGCAGCCATCGCTGCTGCGTTTTGAGCAGCAGCAGCCTTAGCCATGCGGATCTCTTCAGGCGATGGGCCTGCAGGAGCGGTCTTAACCGGCACCTTAGGCGGAACGGCCTTATCAAGCTGGGCAGCCGTGCGTCCAAAGTCGCGGCCTTCATTGTTCATGCTGCGAAGACGTGCGGGATCAAGCCCGCCGCCATCGGCGCGATTCTTGCGACCGCCAGATTTGTAGGCTTGGCGATCAGGACCAACATTTCCACTTCCGCCCGAACCTGAATCAGCGCCAGAAGAAAGCCCCGCAGCCTTAGATGCGATGGAATTGGCACCGTTGAACGCCATGCGTGAAGTCGGAACGTAGGACTTGTCCGAAGGGCCAGTAGAGCCCCCAGCAGCCTTGCGTGCAGAGCCGCCCCGGTTTTTTGTGGGAATAGTCAGGCCGGGCGAAGAACCCTCCGCAGGAGCGCCGGGACTTGCGGTTGGCGCGGTTGTGCTGGAAGACGTGCTGTCCTTCTTTTTGCTCATTGCCTTAATGGCCATGGGCAAGAGGCCGCCAAGACCGGCATCAACTAAGCCCTTTTCAGCGGCAATTCCGCTCAAGCCAAACATGCCGCCACCACCAGCCTTTTTGGCGGCACCGCCACGCTTAAAGCCGCCGACATGCTTTTTGCCGTCACGCTTCTCGTTGGCTTCCTTTTGATTGCGGTTCATCAGGTCAACGGCAAAGGTGCCCCCGCCACTCTTGCGAGCCTTGCGGCCTGCGTGAGGGCTGTCAGCGGCACCATCAACCTTGCCCAAGACCTTACCGCCGCGCTTGAACTGGCGGCGAGAGATGGGGCGCATGCCAGTGGCGCTATCGGCATCCAAAGCATCCGGCGGGGTATAACCCGACGCATCGACCTTTTGGTTCGGGTCGGCTCGAGTGATGCGAGCAATCTTGCTGTGCATCGCCTTTCGGGCTGCTTTGGCGGCTTCAGACATGATGTTCTCCACAAAACCGGCGTCCCGGTAGCAATGACCTTAAAGATATCACATTGTTTACCGAGTGCGAGACGGTTTTTTGGACCGGCTAACGATGTCCAAGGCGCGGTCAACAACCCCCTGACGAACGGGCGCATGTCGCTCATGCCCAAGAGCCCTAACATCACCGATCTCTCTATGGGCATTATGGCGCTGAATTTGGAAGCTTTGCTCAGGGAACGCCATTGATTCTGGCTCTTCGTCATGGCGATGGCCAACATGGCCGCCGCGAGCATAATTGCCCGCCGGGTTGTTTGGCGGCTGGTATTCCTTGCCCCGCGCAGCCTCCTGCTCGCGCGGGGGATCAATCTCATACTCACCATTGTTTTTGGCAGCATGAGCAATCTGCTCTTTGCCAATGTGATGAGTAAACGAGGCTTGACGCTCAATGCCGCTGGTTGATTTTGTTGGCGTCGTCAAAAGAATAGCGCCAGCCTGCTTTCCGTTTTTTGTCTTAAATCGGTTGGCTGGCAGAAAATCATCATCCTTAAACCGCGAATCGGTCGGGATCATATGATCAGACCCATCCTCATTTTGACCCACCTTCACATATCGCGGATGCAATATGTGCTGCTTTTGATAGTCATACCGCCGACCGTTGATCGTATCATGACCGTAATGCGCCCTTTCAGGCGTGGTTGGCTTTCCATTTGCATCAAAGTGCCCGCTAGGCCCCTCTTTTCTCTCGCTTGGCGAAAGCTCAGATTCATCCCTGCCCGTTGACCAATATTTTGCGTGCGTAATGGCCTCCTGCAACGCCTTATCCATCAATGAATCGCGAGCAACATCAGTGACCATATAGGAGTTTTTAGGGGGCGTTTTGTTGCCCTCATCGTTTACAAAGTCCTTACCGCTAGCATCCGCCGCCGTTATCGTTGAGCGAATGCGCTGACGATCCCTTTTGATGTTTTCGGCTATAGACGATCCAAGCTTGGTTTTGGGGCCAATGTTGGAGTGCGTTATATAGTAGCCATTTTCAGGGTCATGCAGTTCGGTCGTCTTGCCGTAGGAGTTGGCGATCATCGGCGGCAAACCCTTTGCCTTCCGCTGCTCGTTTAGCCCTTTGATCACATATCGAGTTGATCTGTCGGTCTCATCCAAAACATTTGGCCGAAACAGAACGACGTTATTGGTCTTGTCAGCCTTTTGGGCGGCATCGCGCAAAGATCCTGTGTGGGCCAAGATCCAATCCTCTGTCATGGCCGGATCGTGCTTAGCCTGCGTGTGTGATGCCCGGCGGACAGCGGCCCCAACATATTGAGCCTCTGCCTTAGGCGCAAAACACATGCCCCGGCGCGTATCGACAATGCCATTCTTATCAACGCCACCACCACATCCGGACGTCTGCCCCGGACAGGTGTTTAGAACGCTAAATTTTTCGTTTTCGCCCGTGCCAGAGGTGTAAAGCGCATGGCCAGCGGTGCCCTTTGCACCATAGGCGACATAAGACCGCCCCTGATCGTCATACTCATGCTTTACGGTATCAAGCTTCTCGCCTTCATCAAGGGTATTGGCTGATTTTCCAATGTGCTT
>CALFYB010000063.1 GCA_937952995.1 uncultured Caulobacteraceae bacterium | reverse complement strand
CGCCGGATCAACACCGCTGGGGTCAGCCAGTGTGCAAGCCACCATCGCCGCAAACGAACAGCGCATCGCGGGCAAAGGGCGCATATTGATCCGCAAATCGGGCACCGAGGATCAGCCCTGCCCCACCGGCCAGCGCGAACAGCGGCTTGGTCAAGGCGCTGAGACCATAGCCGAACAGGATCAATGGCTTGCGAAGACCAATTCGATCAGAAATGTAACCCGAAAAGACCTTGGTAATGGACGCCGTCGACTCCGCCACCCCGTCGATCAGACCGACCATGGCCACGCTCAGGCCCAAGGTCGTGGTCATGAAGACCGGCAAGAGGCCGTGAACAATCTCGGACGAGACATCCATGAAAAAGCTCACCAGCCCCAACGCGATAACGGTGCGCGGGATGCGGGCGGCTAAGGATGGCGACGGCGTGATGGGGTCGGTCATCCCCTACCATGCATCAATGAAGCGTTTGCGGCCATGGCTTGATTCAGCACGCGGCGGCACCGACTTGACGCCTCGGATGACCCAGCGGCGGGTTTCCATCGGGTCGATCACGGCGTCGATCTCGAGATGGGCGGCCATGTTGACGGCCTTGCCGATGGCGTAGGAGCGGTCGACGCGCTTGCGGAACTCGGCTTCGCGGGCTTCGGGATCGGCGATGGCTTCCAGCTCTTTCTTGAAGCCGAGGCGAACGGCACCTTCTAAGCCCATGCCGCCGAACTCGCCGGTGGGCCAACTGATATTAAACACCGGCGCGTGGAAGCTGCCCCCCGTCATGGACTGGGCACCGAGGCCATAACCCTTGCGCAGCACCACCGCAAAGAAAGGCACGGTCAGGCTGGCGGCGGTAACGAACATACGGCTGACATGGCGCACCTGAGCGGTCTTTTCGACATCGGGCCCGACCATGAAGCCGGGTGTATCGCACAGCGACAGGAGCGGCAGCCCATAGGCCTCGCAAAGCTGCATGAAGCGCGCGGCCTTGTCCGCAGCGTCAGCATCAATGGCACCGCCAAGATGGTGCGGATTATTGGCCATCAGACCAAAGGCGCGGCCCTCGATCCGGATCAGGCAGGTGACCATGCCAAGGCCAAATCCAGCCCGAAGCTCCAGAACCGAGCCGGTATCGGCCAGGGTCTCAATGACTTTGCGCACCTCATAGGCCCGCAGGCGATTTTCCGGGATGGCCTGACGCAGCAGACGCTGGTCGGCGCAGGTCCAGTCGGCCAGAGCGCCTTGGAAATAGGACAGATAGCGCTTGGCGACGTCGACCGCTTCGGCCTCATCGGCGACGGCGACATCGACAACACCGTTCTTGGTCTGAACATCGATGGGGCCGATATCTTCAGGACGATAGACGCCCAGACCGCCGCCCTCGATCATGGCGGGGCCGCCCATGCCGATGTTGGAGTCTTGCGTGGCGATGATCACATCGGTGCAGCCAAGCAGCGCTGCATTGCCTGCAAAACAGCGTCCCGAGACAATGCCGACCAGAGGGGCCTGACCACTCAGCTTGGCCATCGATAGGAAGCTGGGCACGTCCAGACCCGCCACCCCGATGGAATCGACGTCCCCCGGACGCCCGCCGCCGCCTTCCGCGAACAGCACGGTCGGGATTTTCCATTCCTCGATAATGCCCAGAAGCCGGTCGGTCTTCCTGTGGTTCATATGGCCTTGAGTGCCCGCCAGAACCGTAAAGTCATAGGCGAGGACGGCGGTGCGGGCCTTGTCCTCGCTAAAGTGAGCGCCATTGACCGAGCCAATGCCGGTGATCATGCCGTCGGCGGGCGTGTTGCGCACCAGATCATCGAGCGAGCGACGACGACGCTGAGCCGCCACGGCCAGAGCGCCATATTCAATGAAGCTACCTTCGTCGCAGAGGTCGGCAATGTTCTCGCGCACCATGCGCTGATTGCGGCCATGACGGCGCGCGACCGCCTCAGGACGGTTCTCGTCCAAGCCATAGGAATGGCTTTCAATGACGGTGGCGAGGTCGGGCCGGATATGGTCCAGATCAACCACCGCCTCGGTCTCTGCGACCGCCGCACCGACATCAGCCGGTTCGATGAACATCAGGGCATCGGCTTCGAACACCGTATCGCCTGCCGCTGGGCCGATGGCGCGGACATAGCCGCTGCGGTCAGCGAGGATGACATGCTCCATCTTCATGGATTCCAGCACTGCGACCTGCTGGCCTTCGCGGACCAGATCACCGACGGCGACATCGGTGCCGACCAACTTGCCGGACATGGGCGCACTCAGGGGCAGGCTGCCCTCTGGACCCGAGGCCAGACTGGCACTGCTGGCCGCCGCCGTAGCCGTTGCGGCGAAATATTGCGCGGTTGGCGCGCTGGTTTGATCGGCCAAAAGGCTTGAAGCATGATCTTCAATAAA
>CALFYB010000062.1 GCA_937952995.1 uncultured Caulobacteraceae bacterium | reverse complement strand
GTCAATGTCCGATAGCAGCACCAGCATATCGGCCCCGATCATCTGGGCGACGCGGGCGGCGAGGCGGTCATTGTCGCCATAGCGGATCTCTTCGGTGACCACCGTGTCATTCTCATTGATCACCGGCGTGGCCCCAAGCTCCAGCAGGGTCTCCACGGTCGCGCGGGCATTGAGCCAGCGGCGGCGGGTCTCTGTGTCATCCCGGGTCAGAAGGATCTGGGCCGTGGTCAGGGCGTGGGGTTCAAAGGCCTGTTCCCAAGCGCGCATCAAAAGGCTCTGACCCGCAGCAGCGGCGGCCTGCTTCTCGGGCAAGGTCAGGGCGCGGCGGCCCAGCCCTAAGCGTTGCCGCCCCAAGGCGACCGAGCCGGACGAGACGATCAGCACCTGCTGGCCCCTCGCTCTCATCCGCGCCACATCGGCGGCCATACCGGCCAGCCAGGCATGATTAGCCTGTCCGGCGGCAGGGTCGACCAGAAGGGCTGAGCCGACCTTGACCACCACCCGGCGGGCGGTTGTCAGCCGGTTCATGGGGCCCAGTCCTCGTCGGGATCGTCCTCGGTTGGAGCCAAGGTCTTGCCCAGCTTGAGGGCTGCGGCCTTTTCCAGCACCCGCGCCGCACGGATCTTGCCGTGGGCGACGCGCAGGATGTCGCGCACGCCCTCGCCGGATACGCCTGAGATCACATAGGGGGTGATGCCAGAGGCCGCCTCGATCTGCGCCACCTTTTCCAGCCGCTCTTCGGGCGACAGGGCGTCGGCCTTGTTGAGGGCCAGAAGTTCGGGCTTGTCCGCCAGACCCGCGCCATAGGCTTCCAACTCGCCGCGAATGGTCGCCCAAGCGTCGACCACATCTTCTTGGGTCGCATCGATGAGGTGGATGAGGACTGCGGTCCGCTCGACATGGCCGAGGAACTTGGTGCCAAGACCGGCACCATCGGAGGCGCCTTCGATCAGGCCGGGAATATCGGCCAGCACGAACCGTTCCTGCGTCGACAGGTCCACGACGCCCAGATTGGGGGTCAAGGTGGTGAAGGGATAGTCGGCGATCTTGGGCTTGGCGGCCGAGGCGGCGGCAAGGAAGGTCGACTTACCCGCATTGGGCAGGCCCACCAGTCCGGCATCGGCGATCAGCTTCAGCCGTAGCCAGATCCACTTTTCCTGCCCCTCTAGGCCGGGGTTGGCATATTTCGGAGCCTGATTGATCGAGCTCTTGAAATAGGCATTGCCGAAGCCGCCATTGCCGCCCTTGGCCAAGCGCACGCGCATGCCCGCGCGGTCGAGGTCGCAGATCACCGTTTCCTTGTCCTCTTCGAGGACCTCGGTGCCGACGGGAACCTTGAGGACAATATCTTCGCCATTATGGCCATGCCGGTTGCGGCCCATGCCATGGACGCCGGTGTCGGCCTTGAAGTGCTGCTGGTAGCGAAAGTCGATTAGGGTGTTGAGACCGTCGACGGCCTCAATCCAAACATCGCCGCCCTTGCCGCCGTCGCCGCCGTCGGGGCCACCATATTCGATGAACTTTTCCCGGCGAAAGGACACGGAGCCGCCGCCTCCGTCACCGGAGCGGATGTATATCTTGCATTGGTCTAGAAACTTCATCAGCGTTCATATCGACAAATGGGCGGATGGGGAAAGAGATGACGACGCTTCTGAGCACTGACATTGACGATTTTTCGCGTCGGGACCTGAAATACAACGGAAAAACCAAGCCGGTGCTGACTTTGGGCGAGTCTGGCCCTGCCGTCATCGTCATTCATGAGATCTTTGGCTTCACCCCGCCGGTGGCGCGGTTTTGCCGTTGGCTGGCCGCAGCGGGCCTTCGGGTCTATGCGCCGATCCTGCTGGGACGGCCTGATGCGACCAATGAGGCCAAGATCAGTCTGGGCAAGGTGGTCGGGCTCTGCGTCTCGCGCGAGTTTCATCTGTTCAAGACCGGGGCCTCCAGTCCGGTGGTGGAATGGCTTCGGCCCTTGGCAGCGCAGGCCCATGAAGAGTGCGGCGGTAAGGGCGTTGGGGTCGTGGGCATGTGTCTGACCGGCGGCTTTGCCCTGTCCATGGCGGTGGACCCGGTGGTGAAGGTGCCGATCCTCAGCCAGCCGAGCATGCCCGCGAGCGATCAGGGCCAACTCGATATTTCGCCCTCTGACCTGGCCAAGGTCCAGACCCGCATTCGCGATGAGGGGCTGGTGGTCCGAGGCTATCGCTTTGAAGGCGACCGCCTCTGTCGCCCAGCGCGCTTTGAGGCCCTGCAGTCGGCGCTGGGCGATGGCTTTGTCGGCACAAGCTTTCCCGACAGCGCGGGCAATCCCCAAGGCATGGTCCCGCCGCACAGCGTCTTTACCGGCGATCTGATCGATAGGGACGGTGAGCCCACCCGCGCGGCGGTGGACGAGGTCATTGCCCATCTGAAATCGGCCCTCTAGGCCCCTAGGCGAGCCAGACCATCATGCGTGAGGGCACGGCGGTGTTTCGAGCCTGCGAAAAGAGCGTGCGGACCTCTCCGGTATAGAGGAACCCCGCCTTGATCAGCACCTGTCCGCTGACCGGATTGTCGGCAAAGTGTCCGGCCGTCAGATAGCGCCGCCCCTGCACGTTCTTGGCCCAGCCTTGCAGGCCGCGTAGGGCCTCAGACGCGAGGCCTTGGCCCCAATAGGGCTTGCCGATCCAGTAGCCGATCTCGGGCTGGCCCGTTTCGCTCGGGAACAGACCGATCGAGCCGATGGCCCCTTCGGTTTGATGCTCAATGACGAGGGTCTGGCTGTCGAACGAGGCCGATTGCGCCGCGCGGCTGATAAAGCCCTCGGCATCAACGCGCAGATAGGGGTGCGGCATGCGCGCCGTCATCCGCGACACGTCAAAATCACTGGCCAGCATGGCAATGGCCGCAGCGTCCGAGGCCACAGGGGTGCGCAGCCGCAGACGCGGGGTTTGAATATCGGTCCTAATCCGTTCGAGGGTCTGGCCCATGGCTGGCCTCTTGATCCAAAACAAAAGCGGGGAGTCCGTGGTCCGGACTCCCCGCTTGGGTGTTTTGTCTCCGGACCGCAGCGAACTTGGCGCGATCCGGGGGAAGGGGTTGGTGCCTATTCGGCGGCCAAGGCTTCCTGAGCCGGAACGACCGTAACAAAGGTTCGGTCGTTGCGCTTGGTGATGAATTTTACATTGCCGTGTTCAAGGGCGAACAGGGTGTGATCCTTGCCCATGCCCACGTTCTCACCGGCGAAGAACTTGGTTCCGCGCTGACGAATGATGATGTTGCCAGCGAGGACCTTCTCGCCGCCAAACTTCTTGACGCCAAGGCGCCGACCGTCGGAATCGCGACCGTTGCGCGAAGAACCGCCTGATTTCTTATGAGCCATCTGGAACTCCTAAATCTGTCTCGAAGCCTTAGGCTTCGGCGCCTTCGGAGGCGTCTGCTGCTGGAGCCGCCTTCTTTGCACGAGGTTTCTTTGCAGGGGCGGCGTCAGCGGATGGCGCAGCAACCACGGGGGCGTGGGCAGCTTCCAGCTCGGCGACCAGGTTGGTCAGGCCACGAGCCTTGGCGTTGAGAATGGCGCGTGGGGTAAAGTCCACGGTGCCGTCCCAGGTTTCGCTCAGGCCAGCGCCGCTGACCGAGGTCACGCGAATGACCGTTTCGAGCTGACGATGACCGCCGGTGCGGCGATAGCCCTGACGGCGGATCTTCTTGAAGACCTTAACCTTGTCGCCCTTGCGGGTTTCGATCAGAGCGCCCTTAACGGATGCGCCTTCGACAACAGGGGCCCCAACGACGACGTCTGCGCCCTCACCGAGCATCAGAACTTCATTGAAGGCGACTTCTGCGCCAGGTTCGCCGTCAAGCTTCTCGACCACAAGCAGGTCACCTGCTTGAACCCGGTATTGCTTCCCGCCGGTCTTAATCACCGCGTACATCGAATTAGGCCTCTCTGGTGCAGTCTAGTCGCGCCTTGACGTACGGGCGAGGCCTAGACCCTATTCGCAAAAAAGATGGGCCCGCTAGTGGTCCAGCGGGCGGAGGCAGGACTTATACAGCCGTCTTTTCCTGAGTCAACGCCAGCCATGCATGAGGGCGCAGGTTCTGCAAATTGAGGCCCCTTTTGAGACAGAAACCACAGCCTCGCATGTTACACTATAACGTGCTAAAGGGTGCCGATGCGAAAGTTTAGCCTCGATCTTGTCAATATGAGCGTCTTTTCTCGGCTAGTGCTGGCCGCGCTTGCGTCCGCTCTGGTGTGGGCAGCGGTCTTTTGGTCCTTGGCGGTTGAGGGTTGGCTATGAGTCTGGTCCGCCTGCACGATCTGACCCTTGGCTATGAGCGCCGTCCGGCGGTCCATCATCTGGATGGAGCCTTTGATGAGGCTCAGGTCACGGCGGTGGTCGGGCCAAACGGTTCTGGCAAGTCCACCCTTTTGAAGGGGCTGGCTGGCGCAATCGCGCCCCTGTCCGGCCGCGTGGATCGCAGTGGGCTAAAGCCGAACCAGATCGCCTATCTGCCGCAAGACCACGGTGTCGACCGCGATTTTCCTATGACCATTGGTGAATTGGTCGCCTTGGGCCTTTGGGGGCGCCGGGGTCTGTTCGGGGCCGTGACCCATCAGGACCGCCATCGGATTGACGAGGCCATGAGTGCGGTGGGCCTGTCCGGCTTTGAGGATCGCGCCCTTCGGTCTGTCTCCGGCGGCCAGCTTCAACGCGCGCTCTTTGCCCGGGTACTGGTCCAAGATGCGCGTCTGATCCTCTTGGATGAGCCCTTTACGGCCCTAGATGCCCGCACGACCGATGATCTCATTGCCTTGGTCAAGCGTTGGCCGGGCGAGGGCCGGACCGTGGTGATGGTTCTGCATGATCTGGACATGGTCCGAGACCTCTGTGCTGACACTTTGCTCTTGGCCCGCGAAAAGGTGTCTTGGGCCCCAACCGAGCAGGCCCTCGCGCCTGAGAACCTGTTGACTGCGCGGCGTCTTTCTGAGGCTTGGAGCGACGGCGCTGGGATCTGCAATCGGGACCACGCGGCGTGAGCGCCGTCCATGCGGGAGCCGAATTTGCCCTACCCATGGCCCTTGCAGGGGGGCTCGCCCTTGCCTTGGGCGGTGCACCGCTTGGCGTCCTGTTGATTGCACGGCGCATGAGCCTTGTCGGTGACGCCCTGTCCCATGGCATCTTGCCGGGTGCTGCCCTTGCCTATCTGATTGCCGGTCCCGATCCGGTCGCGATGACGGTCGGAGCCCTGATTGCGGGGTTTGTCGTGGCGGGTCTGTCCAGTCTGCTGGCACGAACCCAACGCTTGCCCGAGGACGCGGCCTTTGCCGTCTTTTATCTCAGCGCCCTAGCGTTTGGTGTCTTGATCTTGGGACGCAATGCCAATGCCGAGGTGGTGTTTGATCTCTTGTTTGGTGCGGCCAAGGGGCTGGATGCGACAGCTCTGTTGATCTCGGCGGGGGCTGCGACCGCGACCCTCTTTGCGCTGGCCCTCTTTATTCGCGGATTTTTGGCCGAGAGCGCCGATCCGGTGTTTATGCGCGCCTCAGGCCTGCCCGGCGGTCTGCTCCACCTGCTCTTAATGTTGCTGGTTGCCCTCAATCTGGTGGCGGGATTTAGAGCCTTCGGGGCCTTGATGACCGTCGGTCTGATGATGATCCCGGCCGCTGCTTCACGCTTTTGGGCGCGCAGTTATGTCGGGCAAGCCGGGGCGGCGGTTCTGATCTCGGCGGTCTCCAGCGGCGCGGGCCTGATTCTCGCCCATCGGTTTGAGGTCGAGCCCGGCGCGACCATGACCCTGACGGCGGCCAGCCTCTTTGCCCTGTCGGCGTTGGTCGGTTCGAACAATGGCCTGCTTCAAAACCTGCCCGGCCGTACCCATCTGGAAGGCTGAAGCCGCTTTTCCTGATGCGACCTTGTCTGTAAGAGACCGTCTATGACCCAAGCTCCTGCCTCAAAGACCCCCGTCACCGTCCTGACCGGCTATCTCGGTGCCGGCAAGACCACCTTGCTCAACCGCATCCTGTCCGAGGACCATGGCAAGCGTTATGCCGTGATCGTCAACGAGTTCGGTGAGATCGGCATCGACAATGACCTGATCGTCGGGGCCGACGAAGAGGTCTTTGAGATGAACAATGGCTGTGTCTGCTGCACGGTGCGCGGCGACCTGATCCGGGTGCTTTCGGGCCTGATGAAGCGCAAGGGCGGCTTTGACGCGATCATTGTCGAGACAACAGGCTTGGCCGATCCCGGACCCGTGGCCCAGACCTTCTTTGTCGATGAAG
>CALFYB010000061.1 GCA_937952995.1 uncultured Caulobacteraceae bacterium | reverse complement strand
TGCTGCGGCTCTTGCACTATCCGCCCGTGCCTGCCGATGCCGCAGGTGTGCGCGCCGGTGCCCATGAGGACATCAATGTCATCACCCTGCTGCTGGGTGCCGAGGAGGCGGGTCTGGAGGTTCTTGACCGCGATGGCCAGTGGCTGCCCATCGCGCCGCCGCCCGGGGCCGTGGTCTGCAATATTGGCGATATGCTCCAGCGCCTGACCAACCGCGCCCTGCCCTCGACGACCCACCGGGTGGTCAATCCCCCGCCCGAGCGGCGCGGCGTGTCACGCTATTCAACGCCCTTTTTCCTACATTTCGAACCGGACTATCTGATCCAGACCTTGCCGTCCTGCATCAGTGCTGAAGCCCCCGACCATTATGAACCCATAACGGCCGAGGATTTTCTTCAAGAGCGCCTGCGCGAGATTAAGCTGGTATGATCTGATTGGACCTACCAGCCGCAGGTCTCGCCGCGGTTCTGTTCGGTCAACCACGCATCCAGCGGCTTGAAATATTCGGTCATGGCGCTGGCGTCAGTTTGGCGCTGACCGGTAAAGGCCTCGAGGGCGTCAGGCCAAGGCTTGGACTGGCCCATTTCCAGCATGGCATTGAACTTCTTGCCGATCTTCTGATCGCCATAGATCGAGCAGCGATGCAGCGGCCCGGTCACGCCCGCCTGCTGGCAGGCTGCGCGATGGAACTGGAACTGGTAAATCCGCGCTAGGAAGTAGCGCATATAGGGCGTGTTTCCGGGCACATGATATTTGGCCCCCGGGTCAAAAGCGTCGGCCGGGCGGGCGCTGGGCGGCACCAGACCCTGATATTGCTTCACCAGAGCCCACCAGGCATCGTTATAGTTCTCGGGCTTTACCTCGCCGGAAAACACCTCCCAGCGCCATTTGTCGACCAGAAGGCCAAAGGGCAGGAAGGCGATCTTGTCCATCGCGGTCTTGAGCAGGAATGGAATGTCTTCTTCCGCGCCCGGAACCGTTTCGAGCAGGCCGATCTGCTTGAGATAGGTCGGTGTCAGGACCGACAGGGCGGCAAAATCACCGATGGCCTCGTGGAAGCCGTCATTGGCCCCGCCCTTGAACAGGAAGGGTTGGTCCTGATAGGCGCGCTGATAATAGTTGTGGCCCAGCTCGTGATGGACGGTGACGAAGTCTTCGCCGGTCACCTGCGTGCACATCTTGATGCGAATGTCTGAGCGGTCATCCAGATCCCACGCCGACGCATGACAGACCACCTCGCGGTCACGCGGCCTTGTGATCTGCGAGCGCTCCCAGAAGGTCTGGGGCAGGGGGGGCATGCCGATGGAGGAGTAGAAGCCCTCTCCGGTCTTGACCATCTTGATCGGATCATAGCCTCGACTGACCAAAAGATGGTCGAGGCTATAGCTTGACGCCTGGGTCTTTGGCGCGACCACGTCATAGATGTGGCCCCATTCCTGCGCCCACATATTGCCGAGCAGATCGGCCCGGATCGCGCCCGTGCGCGGCTGGACCGCAGAGCCATAGCGGTCATTCAGACGTCCGCGCACATAGCAGTGCAGGTTCTTGTAGAAGGGCTCGACCTGTTTCCAAAGGCGGTCGGTCTCTTGGGCAAAGGCCTTAGGGTCCATGTCATAGCCGCTGCGCCACAGGGCACCGGTGTCCTGATAGCCGAGGCTGCGCGAGCCCTCATTGGCCATCGAGACCAGTTCGGCATAGTCGGCCCTCATCGGCGGGGAAATGGTGCGCCAGCCCTCCCAGACGGCCTTGGTCTCATTGGGATCGCGCGACGAGGCCAGAATGTTTTCGGCATCGTTCAGGGTCAAGGTCTTGCCCTGATAGGTGAATTTTCCAGTCGAATAGGTCGAGTCCAGCTTGGAGGCGAGGGTGGCCAGCCGGTCAGCCGCGCCGGGACGGTTGGGCGCGGGCAGGACCAGCGAGCGCTTGAGCAGCTCCAGCTTGCGGCGGTTCACCGGGTCCAGCTTGACGCCGTTATAGCGGGCGGCCTGCATGGCCAGCCGGGTCGCCAGCTCGTTTTGCTCGGCCCCGGCCTTGGCTTCGAGCCACTGGGTATCTTCGGTGATGTAGGTTGCCCGCACCCACGAGGCTTTGGCGGCATAGGCATTGGCCTTGGCCAGATCGGCTTCGGCCTTGGTCACAAAGGCGATGGCCTCGGCGGGGGTGGGCTTAGCGGCGGGCGCAGCGGCGTGAGCGGTGCCATAGGCCGTCAGGGTCAGGGCGGCGGCGGCGACCCTTGCCAGAAGCTTGGTTTTCATCAGGTGTCCTTAAGGTCAGATCTTTGAGCGAAGCACAGGTCTATGCTTCGCTAATGTTGAGGACATGGGATGCTGAGGCATGAAGTGAGTCAAGACCTCTCTCCCAAAGCAAGGCCTTGCCCTTAGCGTACGCAGGCGGCGAGGCCCTCCTCGCGCACTGTGCCCATCGCTCCGCCGATGCGGCGGCTGCGTTTTTGCACATAGGGGCCGGGCTTGGTGGCGCGCCATTTTAAGGGGCTCGGCAGGATGGCGGTCAGGCGCGACGATTCCCTTGCGGTCAGGCGGCTGGCGCTCTTGTGGAAATAGTGCTGGGCGGCGGCCTCGGCACCATAGATGCCCGGTCCCCACTCAATGACGTTGAGATAGACCTCCATGATCCGCTTCTTGCCCCACAAGGTTTCGATCAGGACGGTAAAATAGGCCTCTAGGCCCTTGCGGACGTAAGAACGGTCTGGCCACAGAAAGACGTTCTTGGCGGTCTGCTGGCTGATGGTCGAACCGCCCCTGATCTTGCCGGGGCGGCGGTCATTATGGATCATGGCCTGCTCAAGGGCGTTGAAGTCAAAGCCATGGTGCTCGCAAAACCGCGCATCTTCGGCGGCTACTGCGGCTTGAGGCAAGGCGCGGGAAATCTGGTCAAGATCGCGCCAGCGATAGTCCAGCCCCTTACCCTCAAGGCTGCGCTGAACCATCAGGACGGTGATCGGCGGCGGTACGAAACGATAGATCAGCGTCAAGGTCACGGGCAGGGCCACCCCGACGATTAAAAGGATCATCAGCAGCCGATGGGCCCAGCCGCGAGGCTTGGCCCCAGCGGTGGGGCGCTTGTAGGCCGGACGTGGCTTGGATTTAGACTTCTTCGGCACACGGACCCCCTTGCCTTGACCCTGCGGCGGGATGCTAACTGCGTCCCATCCTATTGTCGCCCCTAACATGGCCCCCACCCGTCCCGTAAGGTCCGATCATGAATGTCAGTGAAGCCGTCGAACAGCGCATCTCGATCCGCGCCTTTAAGCCTGATCCGGTGCCGGGCGATCTGGTGCGAGACCTGCTCGGCCGAGCCCTGCGCGCGCCGTCGGGCGGCAACCTCCAGCCGTGGCGCATCTATGCCTTGGCGGGCGAGGAGTTGGCCCGGTTCAAGGCCCTGATCGTCGAGAAGCAGGCCGCTAATCCGGCGGCAGAGCCCACTCAATATCCGATCTATCCCGAAAATCTCTGGGACCCTTACCGCACCCGCCGGTTCGAGTGCGGCGAAGACCTCTATGCCTCGATCAACGTGGCCCGTGACAACAAGATCGGCCGCCTGATGCAGATGGCTAAGAACTATGAGTTCTTTGGCGCGCCGGTCGGTCTGTTCTTCTGTATCGACCGCAATCTGGGCTCAGCCCAATGGTCGGATATGGGCATGTTGATGCAGACCGTGATGCTGCTGGCCAAGGAGCGCGGGCTCGACACCTGTGCGCAGGAGGCTTGGGCGCGCTGGGGCCAAACCATTGCCGACTTCCTCGACCTGCCGCCCGAGATGATGATGTTCTCAGGCATGGCGCTGGGCTATCGCGACGAGACCGCGCCGATCAATGGCTGGCGCACCCGCCGTGATGGGCTCGATATCGTCGCTGACCTGCGCGGCTTCGACTGATCTCGCCTTAAGGATAGAGGGCGGGGATGGCGAAGGTTCCAGCCTGACCGTCCTCGTCGCCCCAGACCAGACGGTCGCCGCGGCTATTGACGCTGAGGGCGCTGATGGCCGCGCCCTTCTCGGCCTTGAGCGTCTCGATCTTCTGAGACCGCAGATCGCAGACCCAGACGCGCCCATCATCTAGGCCTGCCGCCAGCACATTATGGTTCAGGGCCCCTGAGACTTGCGTGACGAGGGCGGCCTGATCATAGCCGACCTCTGCGGCCTCCTTGCCCATCGGCCCGTTGGCCCCGACGAAGGGCCAAGCCACCACGCCGTTCGAGCCGCTCGTGGCTAGGATCAGCCCCTTAGCCAAGAAGGACAGGCTCTTGATCTTGGCCGGATAGCCGCCCATGCGCATGTCCTTGCTGTCCGACAGACGCCAGCCATGCAGCTGGTTTTCCTGCATGGTCGAGAGCACGAACTTGCCATCAGGGCTGAAACAGACCCCGACATGGCTGCCCGCCCATTTCAGGATCTGAGGCTTCTGATCGGCGATGCGCGCATACCACAGGGCCACGCCGCCATAGGTCGCGGCGGCCAGGCGGCGGCCCTTGGGATCAAAGCTGATGGCGGCGACGGAACGTTCATGGGCGAAGCTGCGCGCAAAGCTCGCATCCTTGGCATCAAGCACGATCAGCGTCTTGCCTGTGGCATAGGCGATGAGACCAGTGACGGCACTGGTGGCCAGACTGTCGATCCAGCGTCCCTTGGCATCGGCAAGGGTCTGGCAGCTCAAGCCGTCGCCGTCGCGCCGGGTCCAAACCAGCTTGCCATCATCGCCGCCGGTGATCAGGCCCTCGCCCGATGGATGGGGCGCGGCGCAGAGCACGGCACCCTCATGGGCCTGAACGCTCGGGGCTGAGGGCTTGGTGCCGTCATCGAGACGGACGGTTCCGTCTCCAAGGGCGAAGAAGGCGTCGGCCCCGCAAAAGAGGGCGGCGGTGACATAGGCATCGAACATCTGGCTCATAGATGGGCAATAACCCAGCAGGACCGGGTTTGCCCAGCCAACTTTGAGAGACAAATGCGAAACTGTGATGAAGAATCGCCCGACCGGCTTGCCCCGGTGACGTTTCTCTGATTTTAGTTTCTCCCGACCCCGGCGAAGCTGGGGCTGCAACGAGATTCGGTCGCTCGGATAGAGGCGGCCCAGTAGGGAATGAGACATGGCCGGCAAGATTTCCAGCGGTTCAGGCGATAAGTTCGACCTCGGTCAGAACTCTGACATTAACGTGACCCCTTTGGTGGACGTCATGCTCGTACTGCTCATCATCTTCATGGTGTCGGCACCGATGGCGACTGTGGCGATCAAGGTCGACCTTCCCCCGGCGCAAGCCCCGAAGGATAAGCCAAAGAAAGAGCCAACCTTCATCTCGATCCAGAGCGATGGCGGCATCTACATCGTCGACAAGCCTACCTCGCGCCAAACCCTGGCAGCTGATCTGACCAAGCGTTTCGACGTGGCCAAGCCCACTGAAGAGACCGTCATGATCCGCGCCGATAAGGAAGTTCGTTATGAGGACTTCATGGGCGTGGTGAACCAGCTGCAGACCGATGGCTTCTTCAAGGTTGGCCTGATCAACGAAGACCTCAGCTAGTCTGAACAGATTTATCCGCTTCGGCGGGTGCCTTGGTCCCCGTGTTCTTACGAGCACGGGGATTTTTGCATTTAGAGGCTAGGCTTTAAGCCAGTACCGCCGTCAGGCGCTTGTCGTCGTGCCCGGTGATGCGCATCGGGACGATTTGACCAAGCTCAGCCTCGCCCTCGAAGCGGATTTCGCTGAAGTCGTCGGCCCGCGCGATTCCGGGCCGCTCGACCAGTCCCGAAAGGACCTTGCCGGTCTGGGCCGCTAGGTGACGGATTAGGGCTGCATCGCCCGCCGCCCGCAGCCGCTCGGCCCGGCGCTTGATCAGGCCGCGGTCGAGCTGCGGCATCCGAGCTGCGGGGGTGCCGGGGCGGGGGCTGAAGGGGAAGACGTGCAGGAAGGCTAGGCCCGTCTGCTCGACCAGCGCCACCGTATTATCGAACATCTCGTCTGTCTCGGTGGGGAAGCCCGCGATCAGGTCCGCGCCGAAGGCGACATCGGGGCGCACGGCCCGCACGCTGGCGACCAGGTCCAGCGCCTGCTGGCGCGAGTGACGCCGCTTCATGCGCTTGAGGATCATGTCGTCCCCGGCCTGCAAGGACAGATGCAGATAGGGCATCAGGCGCGGCTCCTCGCCCATGCAGCGCAACAGGTCGGGGTCAATCTCGGCGGCATCGATAGAAGACAGCCGAAGGCGCGGCAGGTCGGGCACCAGTTTCAAGATGCGCGCTACCAGCTGGCCAAGGGTGGGCTGGCCGGGAAGGTCGCTGCCCCAAGAGGTGACATCGACGCCGGTCAGGACCACTTCGCGATAGCCCTCGGCGGTCAGGCGGCGGATCTGCTCGACCACCTCGCCAGCAGGAGCTGAGCGCGAATTGCCCCGGCCAAAGGGGATGATGCAAAAGGTACAGCGATGGTCACAGCCATTCTGGACCTCGACATAGGCCCGCGCCCGCTCCTTGAGCCCGTCGATCAGGTGGCCTGCTGTCTCACGCACCGACATGATGTCATTGACCCGCACGCGCGGCGCATCGGGAGCGGCAATGGCATAGGCTCCGGCCTGCGTCTTCTCAGCATTGCCGAGCACCAGGTCGATCTCGTCCATCGCCCCGAAGGCGGCGGGGTCGATCTGGGCGGCGCAGCCTGTGACAATCAGGCGGGCATCTGGCCGCTCGCGGCGCATCTTGCGGATGGCTTGGCGGGCTTGGCGGACCGCCTCGCCGGTCACCGCGCAGGTGTTGAAGATCACGGCGTCGCTGAGGCCATCTTCCGCCGCCCGCTTGCGGATCACTTCGGATTCGTAGGCATTGAGCCGGCAGCCAAAGGTCACCACCTGGACATTTTGCTCTGCGACGGGGGTGAGGATGGGGGCGAGATCGTCGCTCACGGCAACAGGCCCTCATAGTCCAGCGCTACCGCGCCGGTCATCAGCACATGGTCATCACTGGCCCGCCAAGCGATATGCAGCTCGCCGCCGTCCAGCACCATTGTCGCTTCACGGCCCGTCAGGCCTCGGCGGTGGGCAGCGACCAGCGCCGCGCAGGCCCCGGTGCCGCAAGCCTTGGTCAGGCCCGCGCCCCGTTCCCAGACCTTGAGCCGGATACGGTCGGAGCTAAGGATCTGGGCAAAGCCGACATTGACCCCTTCGGGAAATAGAAAATGGTGCTCGATCATCGGGCCGACCTCACGCACGGGGGCGGTCTCTATGTCGGGGACAAAGAACACCACGTGCGGATTGCCCATATTGACGCAGCCCGGCGTATGCAGGATCGGCGCATCGATGGGCCCGACCTGAAGCTCTATGCCGCGCGTGTCCATCTCTTGCGACAGAGGGATCTGGGTCCAGTCCAGACGCGGAACGCCCATATCGACTGTGACGCCGACTTGGTCTTCAGATGGACGGCTCGCACCGAGGAGTCCGGCCGCTGTTTCGATGCTGGCGCTGGCCGCGCCGGTCTCATCGAGCAGCAGTTGGCCCACACAGCGGGTGGCATTGCCGCAGGCCTGAACCTCGGTCCCGTCTGCATTCCAGATTCGCATAAAGAGATCGGCGCGGCTGGAGGGCTCTAGAACAATGAACTGATCGCAGCCGATGGCCCCATCGCCGCGCGCCGACAGGGCCCGGACCTGATCACCGCTCGGGTGATAGGGGCTGTGGCGGGCATCGACGACGATGAAGTCGTTGCCAAGACCGTTCATTTTGAGAAACCGGTGGGTCATGGCTCCCATATAGGCTAACCGCGCTCGCGATGCACCTAGGGAGCGCTCGAGCGATAAAGGACACTTGCCGCTCCTGAACAATGATCTAGGGTTAGGGTTCAAACTGTCCCCTCGAAGACGACCGAGACGCTGTGACCCATCCTGCCCTGACCCGTGCCCTTGCCGCCCTGTCTTTTGCTGTAGCAACGGGCCTTTGCGCCCCCAGTCTTGCCCAAACCCCTCCCTCGTCTCTCAAGGCCCCCTCCATGACCGAACAGACCGCCGACCCCTTTCAGTGGCTGGAAGAGGTGGAGGGCAAGCGCGCCCTGGATTGGGTTGGGACCGAAAATAAACGCAGTCTGGATCTGTTACAGGCCGATCCGCGCTTTGCCCATCTGAATGAGCAGGCCCTGACCATCGTCAATGCCACCGACCGGGTGCCGATGCCGTCCTTCCGCGCCGGAGCCATCGATAATTTCTGGCAGGACCAAACCGCCGTGCGCGGCCTTTGGCGGCGAACCAGCCTTGAAAGCTATCGCAGCGCTGCCCCGGCTTGGGAAACGGTCCTAGACATCGATGCCCTTGCCAAGGCCGAGGGTGCCAACTGGGTCTATAAGGGTGCCAACTGTTTGGCACCGGAAGAGCGGCTGTGCCTTGTGTCCCTGTCCGACGGCGGCAAGGATGCCGTCGAGGTGCGCGAGTTCGACGCCAAGGCTAAGGCCTTTGTCGCCGGCGGTTTCCACCTGCCAGCGGGCAAGCAACAGGCTGCGTGGATTGATCAGGACACCTTGCTGGTCGGCCGCGAATGGACGGCGGGCAATGTCACCGAGTCCGGCTATCCCTACACCATCAAGCGTCTCAAGCGTGGCCAAGCCCTGTCTGAGGCGACCGAGGTCTTTTCCGGAACCAAGACCGATGTCGGCGTCTGGCCGGGGGTCATTCGCGACGCTGATGGCCGCCATGTGGCAGACTATATCACCCGCGCGGTCGGCTTTTTTGACAGTGAATTCCATATCCTGACGGCCAAGGGGCCGGTGCGCCTGCCGGTTCCGACCAAATCCAGCTTCCAAGCCTATCTGGATGGTCAGGCGGTCTTTACGTTGGAAGAGGCTTGGACCCCCAAGGCGGGAGGCCAGACCTTCGCGCAAGGGGCTCTGGTCAGCTTTGATCTGGCCAAGGCCATCGCCGATCCGGCATCGGTCCAGCCCAGCCTGATCTTCGCCCCCAATGCTCGCCAATCGATCGATGGGGTCGGGTCGACCAAGACCCGTCTGGTCTTCACCCTGACCACCAATGTCGTGGGACAGATCATGAGCTATGGTCACGGCCCCAAGGGTTGGACCGGCAAGGCCCTTGACCTGCCCGCCCCGGCGACCTTGGGCGTGGTCACGGCCAGCGACCGGGATGACCAGCTGTTTGTCTCGGCCACCAGCTTCCTCATGCCCACCACCCTTTGGCTGGCCGATGCCGCGTCTGGCCAAACCCTTGAGGCCAAGTCCGCTCCCGCGCGGTTCGATGCTAGCGGTCTGGTCACTGAGCAGTTCGAAGCCACCTCCAAGGACGGCACCAAGGTTCCCTATTTCGTCGTGCGCCGCAAAGATCTGGCCTTTGATGGCAAGGCCCCGACCCTGCTCTATGCCTATGGCGGCTTCCAGGTCTCGATGACCCCGGCCTATTCAGGCCTGACCGGCAAGCTGTGGCTGGAGCGCGGCGGCGTCTATGTGCTGGCCAATATCCGAGGCGGCGGCGAGTTCGGTCCGGCTTGGCACCAGGCGGGCCTCAAGACCAAGCGTCAGGTGATCTATGACGACTTCGCCGCCGTGGCCGAGGACCTAATCGCGCGCAAGATCACAAGCCCGCGCCATCTGGGCATTCAGGGCGGCTCAAACGGTGGCCTGTTGATGGGTGTTCAACTGACCCAGAGGCCGGACCTGTGGAACGCGGTGGTGGTGCAGGTGCCCTTGCTCGACATGCTGCGGTACAACCGGCTGCTGGCCGGTGCCTCTTGGATGGCCGAATATGGCGATCCGGCTGACCCGGTCGAGGGTGCTTTTTTGAAGCACCTGTCGCCCTATCATAACCTCAAGGCGGGCGTGACCTATCCTGAGCCCTTCTTTGTCACCTCGACCAAGGATGATCGGGTCCATCCCGGCCATGCGCGCAAGATGGCGGCTAAGCTGCAGGCTATGGGCCTACCGTTCCTCTATTATGAAAATACCGACGGCGGCCACGCGGCGGCGGCAAACCTGAAAGAGTCGGCCAAGCGGGTGAGCCTTGAAATGGTCTACCTGTCTCGCAAGCTTATGGACTAATCGGCTATGGATCAGATCGTCACCAAGCTTTCGCCGTTCATGGCCGCCCATCCGACCCGGTTGGACGGGGCCAAGTTTCGCGACCCTTTGCTGACCGCCAAGGGCGAGGCGCGGGCCAGCGTGGCGATGGCGGGGCTAAAGACCCTGTGGCTCAATACCGGCACCCTGTGCAACCTGACCTGTCTGAACTGCTATATTGAAAGCTCGCCGACCAATGATGCCCTGTCCTATCTGACGGCGGCGGAGGGTCTGGCCTTTCTGGACGAGATCGCCGCGCTGGCATTGCCGGTGGAGGAGATCGGTCTGACGGGCGGCGAGCCGTTCATGAACCCCGACATCCTGTCCTTGATCGAGGCCCCGCTGCAACGCGGCCTCAAGGTTCTGGTCCTGACCAACGCCATGAAGCCGATGGACCATCGCAAGGACGGCCTGTTGGCTCTCAAGGCGCAATATGGCGAGCGCCTAACTCTTCGTGTCAGCCTCGATCACTATACCGGACTGGTCCACGAGGCCGAGCGCGGCGCGGGCAGTTGGGCCAAGGCTCTGGAGGGTCTGCACTGGCTGTCCGTACACGGATTTAATCTGGCTGTAGCGGGTCGAAGCCTTGCGGGCGAGAGTGCTGAGGACGCGCGGGCGGGCTATCAGGCCCTGTTTGAGGGCATGGGTGTGGTCCTTGACGCGTTTAATCCTGCGGCTCTCGTGCTGTTTCCAGAGATGGATGCGCGGGTGGACGTGCCTGAGATCACCACGGCCTGCTGGGGTATATTGCACAAGGACCCGGCCGACCTGATGTGTGCCTCTAGCCGCATGGTGGTCAAGCGTAAGGGGGCGGACCGGCCCGCCGTCGTGGCCTGCACGCTCCTGCCCTACGATCCTCAGTTCGAGCTTGGCCCTGATCTGGCGTCAAGTCTGGAACCGGTGGCGCTCAATCACCCCCACTGCGCCAAGTTTTGCGTGCTTGGCGGGGCAAGCTGTAGCGCGGGCTAGACCCGCAGGGCCTCGGCCAGAAGGCGGCCCTCCACCGCGCGGCTCGACCCTGCCCGCCAAGCGACCACGATCTCACGTGAGGGCGGACGATCCTCGCCGGTCAGGCCGACCGGGCGGATGGTGACGCTGGCGCGCTCGGCTAGGCCCGCTTCCACCGCCATGGCGGGCAGGAGCGACACGCCCAGACCAGACCCAACCATCTGCACCAGAGTGTGCAGAGATGTGGCGGCGAAATTGCTTTCGCCGGTCTTGCTGTTGGCCTTGGGCGGCTCCAACCCGCAGGAGGACAGGGCGTGATCGCGCAGGCAATGGCCATCTTCGAGCAGGATCAGATCGTCACTGTCGATACTGTCCATCGAGACAGGACCGCCATTGCCCAGATGGTGCCCGGGCGGCAGGGCGGCCATCAACTCGTCATCCCCGACGCGGGCGGTGCGCAGGCCCGTGGTGTCGTAGGGCAAGGCAATGAGGGCCGCATCGAGCGCGCCGGATTTCAGGCCGATCACCAGCTTGGCGGTCATATCTTCGCGCAGGAACAGGCGTAGCTTGGGAAACCGCGTGCGCAGCAGTGGCAGGACACGCGGCAGCAAGAAGGGCGCGATGGTTGGAATGACGCCGAGACGAAACCGGCCGGACAGGGGTTGTCCCGCGCTCTTAGCGGCCTGAACCAGATCTTCGGTCTGAGCCAAAATCTCACCGCCGCGTCGGACCGCATCTTCACCGACCGCCGTCAGAATCACGCCCGACCTTGCCCGGTCCACCACCGGCGCGCCGAGGATCTTTTCAAGTTCCTGAATACCCGCCGACAGGGTCGGCTGGGTGACATGGGCCGCATCAGCCGCTCGGCTAAAGGAGCCATGTTCGGCCAGAAGTTTGAGATAGTGCAGTTGGCGCAAGGAGGGGAGCATGGGGGGATTATAGGCCTGCTCTATCCAAATTCCAAAATCTATTGAGAGCGGCGCGGGTCTATCCCCCTCACCCAACCCTCTCCCTGATGGAGAGGGGGGTGTTTCACAGGTCTCAGTGAAAGGGTCTGGGTCCCCGCCTGCGCGGGGAAGACGGACAGCAAACAAGGCCCCCTTTGGTCCTACGGACCGCTTCCCCCAATGGGGGAAGATTTACCGTTCCAAGATCTTCCCCCCTTGGGGGAAGTACCGGCGAAGCCGGGGTAGGGGGTCTACAGTCTGTAGATACGCTCGGCTGTGTACCGAGACCCCTCTGAGGTCTGCCAACTGGAATAGAGCCCAAACTGACTGACGGTGAAGGGTTCGGAGGTCAGGCCTGCGTGATTGGCCAGCCAAGCCGTGACCTGGCCGGGATCGGTTCGGCCCAGATAGGCGAGGGTCACGTGCGGCGTATATTTGCGTCCATCGGCCTTTAGCCCTGCCCGGCGAGCGGCGGCTTCACAGCGGCCCGCCAGAACGCGAAGGGCTTCATTGTCTTTCAGCCCAGCCCAGATGGCGGTGATGCGGTCGCCTTCATCAAAGGCCCCAACCCCCGAAAGGCTCAAGGTCAGGGGCTTACCCGTGACCTTGGCCAGTTCGGCATCGAGATCTTCTGCCATGACCTCGGTCACATCCCCGAAAAAGCGCAAGGTGATGTGCAAGGCCTCCGCTGGACGCCACCTTGCCCCCGCAATGCCGCATTGGCTGGGGCTAAGGCTCTGGGCCACCCCATCGGGGATGGCCAAGGCGGCGAACAGACGGATCATGACGGCCTCTGGTCTTAAGGGCCTCAGCCCCTAGGGGCAGGGATTGGGCTGGGCATAGTGAAGGGCCTCTACGGCCTTTTCTATGTCGGATGTCCATTCCATCTGGAACGCGTCAATATCGACCTTCAGCTGAGCCATGGTTGAGGCCCCGATGATGGTCGAGGTCACGAAGGGGCGGCTGTCGCAGAACTTCAGAGCCAAGGTCTCGGGCAGGACGCCAAGCTGCGCCGCAAGGGCCAGATAGGACGAGATGGCCGCGTCGGCACCGGGCCCCTCATAGCGCTGAAGGCGGTTATAGAGCGTCTTGCGCGCGCCCGCTGGCAGGGCACCGTTCTGGTACTTACCGGTCAGATAGCCTTGGCCGAGCGGCGAATAGACCAACAGCCCGACATCTTCGCGCATGGCGATCTCAGCCAAACCAAGCTCGAACACGCGGTTGACCAGGCTGTAGGCGTTCTGGATCGAGGCAATGCGGGGCAGGCCATGTTTCTCGGCCTCGGCGACAAAGCGCATGACGCCCCAAGGGCTTTCGTTCGACACGCCGATATGGCGGATATTGCCCTTTTCGACGTGACGGCCGAGATTGGCGAGGATGTCCTCGAACGGCTCGAAATCCATCGGATAGTCGGCATAGGTCATGCCACCAAAGACCCGCAGGGCGCGGTCTGGCCAGTGCATCTGATAGAGGTCGATATAGTCAGTCTGCAGACGCTTGAGCGACTTCTCAACGGCCTCGTCGATCTGGGCCTTGGTGTGACGGGTCATGGACTCGTTTTCGCGGGTCCAGCTCATCGGGCTGCGACCGGCTATCTTGCTGGCCAAGATGACCTTGTCGCGCTTTCCGCTAGCCTTGAACCAGCTGCCGATGATCCGCTCGGTCGAGCCTTGGGTCTCGGGCTTGGGCGGCACCGAATACATTTCTGCCGTGTCCCAGAAATTGATTCCGGCATCCAGAGCATAATCCATCTGCTCGTGACCCTCGGCCTCGGTATTTTGATCGCCCCAAGTCATGGTGCCGAGGCACACGCGTGAGACCTGAAGACCTGTGCGGCCAAGTTCAGAATAGTCCATCAAATTCCCCCGCCCTCAGGCCATATCGCTGACTGAACATCATCCCGCCGAGGCAGGGTTTCGCGTGACTTTCTGGTTCAAACGGACGTTTGATGCAAACTCAAACGTGATCTTCGGACATTCTAACAAAACCGTTATGGCCGAGGTGCTTGCGAAACGGCTTCATTCACCCAATATAGGGGAGGTGCCCAATAATGGGCGTTAGAAAAGGGCTATGACTCGATGAGCGACCTCAACCGCGGCTATGCGCGTCCGATCCCGGTGGATCACGCCGACATGTCGGTGGACACGGGCCTTCGATCTTTCATGCTGGGCGTTTACAATAAGGTGGCCTTGGGCCTGCTGTTGTCGGCGGCCCTAGCGTTTTTGACCTCCAGCTTCCCGCCGGTGCGTGACCTGATGTTCCGCGTCGTCGAGGGCCGTTTGGTCGGCATGACGATTTTGGGCATGATCGTGTCCTTCGCACCCCTCGCCGTGATCCTATTTTCAAGCTTTGCCATCCGTAATCCCACGGAAAAGTCCGCCGGTATCACCTACTGGTCGATCGTTTCCCTGATGGGTGCGTCCTTGGGTGTGGTGATGTTGGTCTATACCGGCGCATCTGTGGTCTCGACCTTCCTGATCACGGCCACGGCCTTCGGAGCGCTTAGCCTCGTCGGTTACACGACCAAGAAGGACCTGACCGGTTTCGGTAGCTTCCTGATCATCGGTCTGATCGGCATCATGCTGGCTTCGATCGTCAACATCTTCCTGAAGTCCTCGGCCATGGCGTTCATGGTCAATGTGCTGGGCGTGCTGATCTTTGCAGGCCTAACCGCCTATGACACCCAGCGCCTGAAGATGAGCTACTACCAGATGGGCGGCGACAAGGCTGCGATGGGCGTGGCGACCAACTTTGGCGCGCTGAGCCTCTATCTGAACTTCATCAACCTGTTCCAGTTCCTGCTGTCGATCCTCGGTGATCGCCGCTAGATCTGGCGTCAGTACCTTAAGGAAGGGCCCCGGTGAAAGCTGGGGCCCTTTTCTTTTGCCCCTTAGTCGACGACGGCAAACCGGCCCTTGTCGAAGATTTTCAAGACCTGTTCCAGCTCGTGTCCGCGCTTGAGGATCATGCCGCCCTGCCCAATGACGGCAAAGGCCCCCTGCTTGCGCGCGAGAGCAGGCCGCTTTTCGATCCGGTAAATCGGCTGTTCGGCGGCATGTTTGAACACCGAGAACTGGGCATAGTCGCGCAGTCCGTCGATCGCATAGTCCCGCCACTCTCCTGCGGCGACCATCCGGCCATAGAGCCGCAGCAGCCGCTCCAACTCGCGACGTTCAAAAAAGGTGACGGGGGCGGCAGGGCTGCCAGAAGGATCAACGCTCATGGGCAGAGCCTAACGATAAATTTCGCCGCGTCAAAAGCCGTTGCGCGAAAGACACGCCCAATCAACCTTGAGCGCAGGTGCAGCAAAAGCGCCTTGAAATGACCTTATTTCCGACTTGGACGCGCCTGTTTGCCCAGCGATCTTGTCCTTGTCGAACGGTGGCAAGCCCCAAGGTCTCGGACCCTGAACAGCCCCCCCAGCCCACCCTGATCCCGGGGTTCCATCGCTCGACGCCCTTTAGGCTTTAGAATGGCTCGGTTGCCCCACCCCTGGCCGAGCCCTCGTGAAAAGAGCGAATAAAGCGGCATAAAGAGCCCGCACGGTCTTCCCCTCAGACCGTGCGGGCTTCATGCTGTCTGGAGCAAATTAAGGGACCCGGTTGAGGCTCCTGAAAATGAGGAGGAAACCTTATGACCACCGCCACCACTGGACGCCTCGCGGGCCGCGCCTGCATCATTACCGGTGCCGCATCAGGCATTGGCCGCGCCACCGCAGAGCTGTTTGCCTCTGAAGGCGCGCAGGTTCTCGCCGTGGACCGCCCCGGCACCGATCTTAGCTTTACCGGCGACATTCATGGCCTTGGCATCGACATCACCGGCGATGATGCGCCGAAGGCCATAATCGATACGGCCCTTGCCGCCTTCGGAAAGATCGATGTCGTCTATAATAATGCTGGTGTCAGCGGCAGCGCTCCGGCCTCGGAAACCACCGATGAGATGTTTGATCGGGTGTTGGCCGTCAATCTGCGAGCCTCGTTCCGCATCACGCGCCAAGCGGTGCCGCATCTGATCGCATCACCCTATGGCCGGATCATCGCCACGGCCAGCATCATGGCCAAGTTCAGTGACAATGGTCTGGTCGCCTATTCAGCGTCCAAGGCTGGGGTGGTTGGTATGATCAATAATTTCGCGCTCGAGCTTGGACGTCACGGGGTCACGGCCAATGCCATCCTGCCCGGGGCCATAGCCACCGGCATGACGGCGGCCAGCTTTGCCAATCCCGACATCGCCAAGATCTGGGCCAAGAAGGCGGCGCTGAAGCGTTTGGGTGCGCCGATTGATATTGCGCGGGCGGCCCTGTTCCTCGCCTCCGACGATGGCGGCTTTGTTACGGCGCAGGCGCTGGGCGTTGATGGTGGCTTGATGCTGCGGGTCTAGAGCTTTCTCGGAGCGGGTCTGCGAAGCGTCTCGCAGACCCGCCAGAGGCTATCAGGACATCAGGCCCTGCATGGTGGCCATCACCAAACTAAAGGCGCGCAGATCGCCCGAGGTGGTCGCCGCCATCTTGTTCATGGCATAGGCATAGGTGGCGTGGTTCTCGAGATCGATAATAATCAGCGAGCCGCCATAGCCGCCCCAGTACATCGACCGGTCATTGGGCAGGGGCATCATCTCCGACTTCAGGCCAAAGCCCATCCCATAACGAACCGGCGTGCCAAGGATCAGGTCCTTGCCCTCGATCTGAACCTCTAGGGCGCGGTTGCACCCGGCTTCGGACAAGAAGCGCTTGCCCTTGGCCATGCCGCCATTGGCCAAGATGGCGTGGATCTCAGCGACCGACCGCGCATTGCCTTGACCGCCCGCCGCTGGAATTTCTGCCGCGCGCCAGGCCCGGTCGCGGGTCGAGAGCGGATTGATTGGGGGGTTGGACTGCATGTTGGCCGACAGTTCATTGGCCTCGCCGTCCGCCGTGATGCCGCCGACGGGCGGGGGGATCAGATCGGCGACGCGGGCATCATGTTCTGGCCCCATGCCGATGTGGAAATCTGCACCCAGAGGCTCAGCCACCTCCTTACGGAAGAAGGTGCCGATGGTTTGGCCGGTGATGCGGCGCACCACCTCCCCGATCAGATAGCCTTGGGTCATGGCGTGATAGCCGGGGGCGGTGCCGGGGGCCCAGAACGGGGCCTGTGCGGCCAAGAGGCTGGTGGCCTTGTCCCAATCATAGAGATCGGTCGGAGCGAGAGGCTCTTTCCAGCCGGACAGGCCCGATGAGTGGCTCATCAGATGGCTGACCTTGACGTCGGCCTTCCCGTTGGCAGCAAATTCGGGCCAGTATTTGGCGACCGGCGCATCGAAATCCAGATCGCCCCGGTCCGCCAGCATCAGGGCCACAAGGAAGGTCATGGTCTTGGTCGTGGAATAGACGTTGACGATGGTGTCCTTTTCCCAGGCGCGGGTCTTGGCCTCATCGGCAAAGCCGCCCCAAAGGTCAACCACGGTCTCGCCGTTCAAGGTCGCGGTAAAGCCCGCGCCGATGTCGGCCCCATTGTTGAGATTTTCCTCAAAGGCCGCCCGCACGCCCGCGAACCGGTCACCTGCTAGGCCATTGGCCACAATCCTGCTCATCTTCGTCTCTTCCATAAGGGCCACCCGTTTGCCGGGCTCTCGTTGGAACAGATTAGAAAGCATTTTTCGGCGTGCGGCTAGCGTGCACGAGCCTCGTGGCTCAGGGCTTTGTCTCCGGGGCCTTGAGGCTCAGGCTGCCAAGGATGCGGCCACCCTTTGCGCCTTGGACCAAGATCACCCCTTCAAGTCCGCCTTCACCGCTGTTCGTCTCTGGTGCTGGCAGTGTGTAGGACCGCGTTCGCCCTGACCAAGAGCCGAGCCGAACCAGCTCGCGAACCGCATTGTGATAGACCATGGTCTTGCCGCGGTTCTCGCCGCGCTTGATCTCGACCGACTGGTCAGAGGGCTCATAGCGCACGAGCCAAACCTCAGCCCCGCCCTTCGGGAAGCGGCCAGAGCCGACGCTGATGCGGCTATCGGAGCGCTGGCGGATCTGCGGGCTTGGCAAGGCCTTGCCGCGCCGCGCTTTGCTGATCAGCTGATCGACCTTGTCAGTATGGATGGCGGCGGTCTCGGCGGTGCCATTGACCACGATCTGCGGGGTATAGACCTCGCGGCCGCTCATCCGCTTCATGTAGGCACGCTGGCGGGTCGAGTAATCTTCCTTGGCGAAGGTATCGCGCCAGCCGAGATAGTCCCAATAGTCGACCGCATAGGTCAGGGCCAATATGCCCGGACGATCTGCAACGTCACCCATCAGACCGTCGGCCTTGAGACAGGAAGAGCAGCCTTGGCTGGTGAAGAGCTCGACCACGACAGGGCTCTTGGCCAAGGCGCGGGCCGAGGTCAGGGCGAGGGAGGTCGTGAGGGTCAAAAGGCCAACAAGGCCGAGGATCAAGGGTCTCAAAATACGCATGGGCTGCACTTAAGCCAGATTCCCATCAAAAAGCCCCTCAACTTGGCGTGAGGAGCGCCGCCGCACCTGAAAAACTGCATCAGGCGCGGCGGTCTATACTCAATAGCTGTGGATTAACCGGCGTCGCGGGCCAGGTTGCGCAGCACATAGTTCAAAACGCCGCCGTTCTTGAAATAGTCAAGTTCGGTCGGGGTATCGATGCGGCAGACGACGGGGAAGCGGGCGACCCGGCCGTCGGACGGACGATAGAGCTCAACCGTCAAGGTCTTGCGTGGTGCGACATCGGCCAGACCCCTGATCGAGACGATTTCGTCACCGATCAGGTTCAGCTTCTGCCAACCGTCAATCTTGAACTGCAAAGGCAGGACGCCCATGCCGACCAGATTGGAGCGGTGGATACGCTCGAAGGACTCGGCGATCACGGCGCGAACGCCGAGCAGCTTGGTGCCCTTGGCGGCCCAGTCACGCGACGAGCCGGTGCCATATTCCTTGCCGGCAAAGATCACCAGCGGACGGCCTTCGCCTTCGTAGCGCATGGCCGCGTCATAGATGGCCATCACATCGCCCGAGGGATAGTGCTTGGTCACGCCGCCTTCGATTTCCGGGGTCATCTTGTTACGGATGCGGATGTTGGCGAAGGTGCCGCGCATCATGACCTGATGGTTGCCCCGGCGCGCGCCATAGCCGTTGAAGTCGATGGGATCGACGCCATTGGCGATCAGGTACTTGCCCGCAGGGGACGAGGCCTTGATCGAACCGGCTGGAGAAATATGGTCGGTGGTGATGGAGTCGCCGAACATGCCCAGGATGCGGGCCTCAGCAATGTCAGTCACCGGCTTGGGCGTCATGCTCATGTCGGTGAAGTAGGGCGGGTTCTGGACGTAGGTCGAATCGTCTTCCCAGCCATAGGTCTGACCGCCAGAGACGGCGATGCCTTGCCAGTGCTCGTCACCCTTGAACACGTCGCTATAGCGGGCGCTGAACAGGGCGTTGGTGACCACGGCGCGCTGGATCTCGGCGATTTCAGCCGAGGTTGGCCAGACGTCCTTGAGGAACACGGGCTGACCGTCCGAACCGGTGCCCAAGGGCTCGGTCGTCAGGTCGATGCTCATATTGCCCGCCAGAGCATAGGCGACCACCAGAGGCGGCGAGGCCAGATAGTTGGCGCGCGTATCGGGATTGACCCGGCCTTCGAAGTTACGATTGCCCGACAGGACCGAGACGGCGACCAGGTCGCCGTCCTGAATGGTCTTGGTCACGGCTTCGGCCAACGGACCGGAGTTGCCGATACAGGTGGTGCAGCCATAGCCGACCAGATTGAAGCCCAAGGCATCGAGATGCTCGGTCAGGCCTGCCTTGGCCAGATAGTCGGTGACCACCTGCGATCCGGGGGCCAGCGAGGTCTTGACCCAAGGCTTGGACTTCAGACCCAGTTCATTGGCCTTCTTGGCCACCAGACCGGCAGCGATCAGGACGCTGGGGTTGGAGGTGTTGGTGCAGGAGGTGATGGCCGCGATGACCACGTCGCCATTGCCAAGGTCGTGGCCTTCGCCGGGGACCTCGACGCGGGCATGGTCGCCGGGCTTGCCGAATTCACCGGCCAGCGCTTCCTTGAACTTGGCAGCCGACTCGCTGAGCAGGACGCGGTCTTGCGGACGCTTGGGACCGGCCATTGAGGGCTGGACCGAACCGAGGTCCAGATCGAGCGTGTCGGAGAAGACAGGATCTTCTGCGCCGGGCTCCAGCCACATGCCTTGGGCCTTGGCATAGGCCTCGACCAGTGCCACGCGCTCAGGCGTGCGGCCCGTGGCGCTGAGGAAATCGATGGTCGCTTGGCTGACGGGGAAGAAGCCGCAGGTGGCACCATATTCTGGGGCCATGTTGGCGATGGTCGCTTGGTCTTCCAAGGTCAGGGCGGTGACGCCTTCGCCGTAGAATTCGACGAACTTGCCGACGACGCCCTTTTTGCGCAGCATCTGGGTGACGGTCAGCACCAGATCGGTCGCGGTGGCACCTTCGGGCATGG
>CALFYB010000060.1 GCA_937952995.1 uncultured Caulobacteraceae bacterium | reverse complement strand
TAGCTTGGCTAACCCAACCGGTACAGTTACTGCCACGTCTTGTGCGGTGGGAACTGTACCCGGATCTGGGGAGTTGCTCATCACTAGCGCGATGCTTAAGGCGTGCTATGGTTCGTTTGGACGCTCCGACGTTTTGATTACCCTTCAAGCGGAGACTACAGCCTTCACTGCCAAGATGCGTTCTGTGTCTGCAAATACGCAGGCCGAAGTATCCTTGGGTGCCGGTGCGTCGGTTGCTAAGGCGAACTAATCTACCATCTACATCCTACGGATCAGGGGAGGGCTTTGCCCTCCCCTTTTTCTTTGGCTATGGTGGGGGATGTTGGTTTTTGGTGATTGGGCCTTATGACGGATCTTTTGGCCTTGGGGCCTGTGGCCATTGTTGGCATGCATCGGTCGGGGACCTCTTGCCTGGCGGGCTGTTTGGAAGATTGCGGTCTGGTCTTGGGCGTGGTCAATCGCGCCGCACCGCACAACCGCAAAGGCAATAACGAGAACGAGGCCCTGCGCGCCGTCCATCACCGCATCCTGACGGACCGGGGCTTTGACTGGGACAATCCGCCCACGGGCCCCATCGTCTGGACCGCGCAAGAACGCGCCGATCTCGCTGCCCGTCTGCAAGACTATGACCCGGCCCAGCCTTGGGGCTTCAAGGACCCGCGCACCCTCTTTCTGCTCGATGGCTGGTTCGATCTGGTCCCCGGCCTGCGGCTCGCGGGTTCGTTCCGTCACCCCCTTGAAACCGCCGCCTCCCTGACCACCCGCGATGGCTTTTCCACCGAGAAAGGCCTTGGCCTCTGGCAAGCCTATAACCGCCAGATGCTGTTCTGGCACGCCCGCGCGGCTTTCCCTGTGGTCTTCTATGACTCTAATTCTGCTCGCTATTTGGCCGAGGTTCAGGCCATGGCCGCTGCCCTCGGGCTCGACGCCTCGGCTCCCATCCGCTTTCGCGATGAGAGCCTGACCCACCACGCTGTCGCCGCCGCTCCCCCCTCTGACTGCCTGTCCCTCTGGCACGATCTGCACGCCGCCCGCACCCCTCTGGCTGGTGCCTAAAGTGGCGGCAAAGATCAGCTATATTGTCGGGGCCTTCGACATGCGCCGCGAGCTGCCGCGCACGGCCCTGTCCCTCTGCGCCCCCTATCAGCGCGGTATGGACCCCGGCGATATTGAGATCTTGATTGCTGATAATGGCTCCACCGATCCGGTCGATCCGGCCTGGTTCGCCTCTGTCCCCGCCGATGTGCGGGTCCTGCGCTATGACGGTCTGGGCCGCTCGCCCGCCATCGCCCTGAACCGTGCGGTGTCGCTGGCCTCCGCGCCGGTGATTGGCATGGTCATTGACGGTGCCCGCATGGCCAGTCCCGGCGTCAGCGCTCTGGCCCTGTCGGCTCTGGCCAGCCATCCGAACGGCGTCGTCACCACGCTCGGCTTCCATCTCGGCTATGAGACCCAGCAGGTCTCGACGACCAAGGGCTATGACCGCGCGGTCGAGGATCAGCTCCTCGCCTCCATCGGCTGGCCCGCCGACGGCTATCGCCTGTTCGAGATCTGCGCGGCGGGCGAAAGCGGCGTCCATGGCGCACTGGCCCCCCTGCCGGAATCCAATCTGCTGTTGATGCGCCGCGAGACTTGGGACCGGATCGGCGGCTTTGACGAGCGGTTCGTGTCCTTGGGCGGGGGGATGGTCAATCACGCCCTGCTCGACAAGGTCCGCGCCGATGACGCCCTGCAAGAGGTCCTGTTGCTGGGCGAGGGCAGTTTTCACCAGCTCCATTACGGGGCCACGACCCAGCCCGGCGGCATCAACCGCCCGGCCGAAAGCGCCGCCGGTTCCGCGACCCTCGGCGATGTCTATCTGTCCGAACGCACCCGTCTTACGGCTGAATTAGGCGGGCAGGGGGCACAAAAGCCGCCGGTCCTGCTGGGCGATGTCGATCAGCGTTCCCGCCGGTTCTTTTTTCCGGCAAGATGATCTGCGATAGCGAGTGATGGTCGTCGGAGTGCAGTCTTGAAACAGTGCGTGTTCTTGGTGGGGGGATTGGGGACCCGGTTGGGGGCCATTACCCAGCAGGTGCCCAAGCCGTTGGTCGATGTGGGGGGCAAGCCCTTCCTCGCCTGGCTCGCCGACGAGGTCGCCCGTCACGGCTTTGAAGAGATTGTGTTGCTGAGCGGCTATCGCGCCGAGCAGTTCGAGGCCATGGCCGACTATATTCGCGGCCTTGGTCTGCGCGTCGTCCACTCGGTCGAGCCTGCGCCCGCCGGAACCGCCGGGGCGCTGACCTATGCCCGCGATCAGCTCGACGAGACCTTTTTGCTGTTCAATGGTGATGGCCTGTTCGATGTGAACCTGCGCGATCTGGCCCGGCCCTTGCCCTCCGAGGCGATGGTGCGGCTGGCTCTGCGGGTCATGCCCAATGCTGACCGCTATGGCACCGTGACGCTCGACGGCAATCAGATCACCGCCTTTTTGGAAAAGCAGGCGACGGGCCAGCCGGGTCTGATAAATGGCGGAATCTATGCCATGCGCCGGGCGGTGCTGGACCGGATCGGGGCCTTGCCCTGCTCGCTGGAACAGGACGTCTTTCCGGGGCTGGTGGCCGAGGGCCGGTTGCAGGGCGCGGTGTTCGACCGTCCCTTCATCGATATCGGTATTCCCGAAGCCTTGGCCGAGGCCCAGACCTTTGTTCCCGGTGTGGCGCGGCGCGGGGCGGTGTTCTTTGACCGCGACGGCGTGCTGAACGAGGACATCGGCTATGCCCATCGGCCCGATCAGCTGCGCTGGATGCCCGGCGCGCGTGAGGCGGTCAAGCGGGCCAATGATGCGGGCCTGTTCACCTTCGTGGTGACCAATCAGGCCGGGGTCGCGCGCGGGCTCTATGACGAGGCCGCTATTGGCCAGTTCCACAGCGCCATGCAGGCCGACCTCTGGGCTATCGGGGCCCATATGGACGGGTTCGAATATTGCCCTCACCATCCTGAACATGGCCGTGATGGGTCTGCGGCCGTCGATTGCCGTCGTCGCAAGCCGGGGCCGGGGATGATCCTGGACCTGATGGCGCGCTGGACCATCGATCCGGCCCGCAGCCTGCTGATCGGGGACCGGGCGTCGGATTTGGCGGCGGCGTCGGCGGCGGGGATTGCGGGGCACCTCTATCAGTCCGGCTCGGTCGACGATCTGCTGGCGCGGGCCTTGGGGGCGGGCTGATGCAGCTTGCGCGGTCACGGGCGGGGTTCTCGATCCTTGAGGCCATCATCGCGCTGGCCATCACCGGCTTTGCCATGACCGTCGTGCTGTCGATTGGCACGCGTGGCAGTCAGATGGGCTTTGGCCTTGGCAACCGGATCTTGGCCGCTACCGATGACCAGATGCGCGACCTGACCCTGCAGTCGGTTGTCTCGTCGATGATCGTGCCCAGCAGCCTGCTCCTCTACAGCCCGCCGACCGACTTTCGCGCCACCGCCTTCACCAAGCCGGATGGGGATCATCCCCGGCCGCTGGAGGGCGACGCCCAGCATCTGGTCGGCAGCGGCCTTCTGAACCGCGACACGGCCTGCGGTGATCAGGGCCCCGTCGGGCGGCTGGAGCTGGGCCTAGAGGCGGTCGAGGGCAAGACGGTGCTGGTCTGCCGGGTCGATGCTAAGCCGCCTAAGACCCTGATGGATTTCGGCTTTTCGCGGGCGAGCTTTGGCTATTCGCGCGACGGGCTGAACTGGACCGACACTGTTTCGATCACTCCCGGCGCGCCGCCCAACGCCCTGCGCGAGCGGGGACAGGGCCGGGTCCTGTTCGTGCGGATCGCCACCGAAGACGGCAAGACCCTGATCGTCGCCAAGGCCGATAGCGGCCGCCCGCGCGTGCCGAGCATCTCGGATGCGGACCTATGAGCGCGGTGCGGGGGGGCAGCCGGGCGGGCTTTGCCTTGCCTGTGGTGCTGGTCACGATCTCGATCCTGACCCTGATTTTCCTGACCATCGTCGTGGCCATGGATGACCTTTACGGCGAGATCGCGACCCAGAAGTCTGAGGCTGCGTTCCAACTTCAAGCCCTGTCGGCTGAGGCGCAGTTCGCCTATCTGGCCACGACCGAGCCCCTGACCATCCAAGGCCTTAGCGTCGGCGGCCCGCGCTTTGAAGAGATGCGCGGTGATGCGCCCATCGTGGTCGATCCGAACCAGCTTTCTCTGATCAAGCTCGATGCCTCGCCCTATGGCTGGAGCCCGCGCAAGGACGAGACCCGCCCCGCCATTGAGGTGAAGGTTCAGGACGAGGGCGGCTTGCTGAACCTGTCCTATGCCTCGCGTGAGGCTCTGGTGCGGCTGTTCATGCTGGCCGGATCGGACGCGCAATCGGCGGGGAAGCTGGCCTCCGAGGCGGTGGATTTTCGCGATAGTGACGATCTGCTGATGGTCGATGGGGCCGAGGCGGCGGACTATAGCCGCGCTGGATTGCCGCCCCCGACCAACCGTCCGTTCCAGCAAGTCTCTGAACTCAATGGCATCTTGTCGTGGGAGACCCGCACCCCACCGCTCTGGCGTCAGGTGGTCCCTCTGGTCGCCGCGCGGCCCGATGGGATGAGCTTCAACATCAACACCGCCCCGGTCGAGGTCTTGATGATGCAGTTTGGCATCTCGAAGGCTGACGCCACGATGATTGTCGACCGCCGCCGGATCGAGCCGCTCTATAGCCTGTCGCAGGTCGGGCTGGTCGGTGACGATGAGCAGAGCTACACCTTCCCCTCTGGCCGGTTTCGCTTTAGCGTTGTCGATCAGCGGCAGGGAATAGGCTACAGTTCGCGCCTGTCCCTCACTCCGGCGAGCCGGGACCGTCCCATCTGGGTCGAAGACACTATGGTTCAGAGGTTTAAACCGCGTGCTCAACTCTCAAATCAAACGCTTCCTGCCTTTCCAAGGTCGACTGTTCAACCTGGCGACTGACGGGCGGCTGGAGCGGCTGGAGCCGGTCCTCAAGGGGGTGCTGGGCCTTGGCGCGGTCGTGGTCCTCAGCCGTCAACGCTGTGTCTTTGCCGCCTATAGCCCGCCCAAGGGGGTGACCGGTAGCGCGGCCCTAGCGGCTGCTCGCCTGTTCGCTACCGCCAACGCCCCCTTCGCCCAGTCGGGTCAGCAGATTTGCCGCAAGGGCGACCAGTTCGGCATCTGGTGGTGGGATAGCGCGTGGACGGGTGAGGCGCTGGCGACGGCGGGACTGCACGAGACGGTGACGATCCTGCCCGAGCCGCTGGTCCAGCAACCCGGGCTTGGGGCGCGGCTGCTGCGCTCAGGCGCGGGCTTTGAAGCGCAATATTGGCGCGATGGTTTTCTGGTCGGCACCCATTGGACCCTCTCGCCCTATAGCGAGGCGGCGTGGCAAGATTTCCTGCGCGAGTTTCCCGATCAGGCTGGTTTCGAACCCCTGCCGTCGCTGTCGACCGTGGTGCGCGCGCCCGATAATCGCTATCTGAAATCCTTGGTCAGTGGCCAGATTTGGGAGGTCAGCGGCCGTCTGGGCCTCGCCGCCGCCGCTATCTGTCTGGTCGCCTTTACCGGCTTTTTCCTCGGCCAAGCCCTGCGCCTAGACCTGCAGATCCGCAAGGCTGACGCCCAGATCGAGGCGCTGCAGGCCAGCGATGATCCGGCGGCCAAAGCGACCTTGAAGCGTGAGTTGAACGCCGTGGTTCAGTCCGAACGGTTCTTTGTCAGGACCTCCCCGGCGGAGCTGATGCAGAAGGCCCAGAAGGTCATTTTGCCGTTCAAATATAAGCTGACCGACTTCGAATCGGACGGAAAACAGGTGTCATTCTCGCTGCCCGAAGAGGCCAGCGCCGGGGTCGATATCCTGACCGAAGAGCTTGAAAAATCGAAAGATTTCGCTCAGGTCACGCCGGTCTTTGACAAGACCCATCGCCGGGTCGTGTTCACCATGACGGTTCAGGCAGCAGGGCGGGGCGAGTAGGTCCGGATTAGCTGGCAGTCTTGGTTCAAGGTCAGCCGGATCGACCGCTTGCCGAGGCTCGAGACCTCAATATCACTGACCGTACACTGACCACTGGATTTGAACTGAATAGGGCTCGCATAGGCCGCTTTCCAGGTCTTGGGCAGGGTGATGGCCACCCACTGCTTTTGCGGACCAGCAGGCTCTGGCGTTGCGGCTTGGGCTGTGGGGTCGAGGTCTTGCGCTGCTGGCAGGGCCTGCTCGGTCAGCCAAAGGTCGGTCTGTTCCAGATAGGCACGGCGACGCAAGGTCGAGACCTGACGCTGCATCTCAAACTGTAGGGTATGGACCACCACCTGATCCAGCGCCGCACCAATACGCGGCATGACCATAGCCACTGACAGGCTGATAATCGCCAGAACGATCATCATTTCGAGTAGGGAATAACCAGCCTTGGCGCGTTGAGACGGGGCTTGGGTCATGGCCTATCCATTGAAACCGGTCAGGCCTTCAAGCCGACCTAGACAACGATATCCGCATTATTGCCTTCGCCGCCTGGCTTCCCATCCGCGCCCAAGGTGCTGAGCGTCGGGCTGTCATTGCTGGTTGCGGGCGGCGTATAGACATAGTCCCGGCCCCAGGGGTCTTTCGGCAGTTCGCCGTCGAGATAGGGGCCGCCCCAGCCTTCAACCTCGGTCGGGGCCTTTTCGAGCAGTTTCAAACCCTCTTCGCTGGTCGGGAAACGGTCGATATCGAGGCGCATCGTCATGACGGCGGACTTCAAGGACTTCATCTGAACCCGCGCTGCCGTGATCTTAGACTTGTCCAACTGGGCAAAGAGCCGAGGCCCGACCAAGGCCACGATCATGCCGATAATGGCCAGCACAATGAGGATCTCAAGCAGGCTGTAACCAGCGACGCGGTCGGCAGGATTTTTGGAACGGGTCATAAATGAGCCATCATGTCTGTTCAGAGAAAGGTAACTAAGCGAAGGTAAAAACGCTCAAATCATTGAAATACCTATCTCATTTTCACCTAGACACTGCAAGGGAAATTCACCATAACAAAAGGTGAACCCGTCCTGGGCAGGTTGTATTGCTGTTCGGTTGTTCACTCCTTTCTTGGTCCGTAACGACATGCCCTTTCAATCCATATGGAGCGCCATCTCCACAGCCTACGCGGGATGGACGGCGCGTGAGAGGATGCTGGTTGTCGGCCTAGGATTGGTGCTGCTCTTGCTGGCCCCCATCAAGAGCTATGATCTCGCCAGAGCCCTTCAGGACCGTCAGTTCGAAACCCAGATCGCGCTACAGGACGCAAAGCTGCGCAGTCAGTCCGGCGTTGGCAATGTTGCGTCGTCGCTCAAAGGGCGTCGTGAAGCGGTGGCTAAGGGCCTTCGGACCGTCCGTTCGGTTCCCGTGGCGAAGGTCTTGCTGGTGCAGCAGGTCACAGAGTTGGCCGTTAATGCTGGGGTCACGGGCGTCGACGTATCCGTGGGCGATGTGACCGACACGGTGGGCCTGATGACCGTGATCCATATCCAGCTCAACGGAAATTTTAGCTGGCCGAGCTTCACCAAGCTGTTGACCACCATCGCCAGTGCCAAACAGAAAATCATTATCAGCAGCATCTCCATCGATAAGGAGCAGTCCAAGCGGCTGCGTTTGGGCTTCGATGTGCCGGTTATCATCGGGGTGCCGTCCAAATGATCAACCGTAGCCTTGTGGTCCTGATTGTTTCGGCGGGTCTGACAGCCTTTGCGCTCGGTCTCATCAGCACGCCATCCGTGCCGGTTGGAGCCCAAAGGGCCCCGCGGCCTCAGACCGCTGCGGTGGCTCCAAGTCCCGCGGCCAATCTGCCTCAGATCGCCAGCTATTTTGTCGGCCTCAATCCGCCGCCTTTCGTACCTCCGCCACCGCCTCCCCCGCCGCCGCCTCCGCCGCCTGATGTGGCGATCCTGTTTCGGCAAGATTTGGCCGCTGTGGCGGATGCCGGACAGGGGCTTAAGCTTCTGATAGATGATGGCGGCGGACGCATGAGATGGCTTGGCGTCGGCTCTGAGTTTAAAGACGGTTGGAAAGTGGATGGGTTTGATCGTCAAAAGGTCGTGCTTCGGCGTGGCAAGGAGACAAGGTCCATTTCGTTATTTACGCGCGTTCAGCAAAGCCCTCTGGGGAAATAGAGAATGAAGACCCGCACCCGCTATTGGGCCACAGGTTCAACCGCAATAGGCCTTTGCCTCGTGCTGTCCGGCTGCGCCGCGTTCCCCAAGCTGAGAACGGGTACAACTCCGGCCATGTCTGTGGAGGATGTGACACCGGCCGACACAGTGCAGGCCGCTTCGGAGCGGCCGACCGTCAATGAGCCGACCCTGATCGATATCCCCAAATCCAGCGAAAGCGGAATCAAGCCCAGTGAGCCTGAGGCCTCGGCCGACCAGATCGCCAGCCTGTTTCCGACCGACGCGACCATCGACGCGACCTTGCCGCCGCAAGCCTTGCCACAGTTCCTAGACGCAGCCTTTGGTCAGCTTCTAAAGCTACCCTATGCCTTGGGCCCCGGGGTTGCAGACCGTCAGGACGTCATCACCCTGCGGAGCGGCCCGCAGATGTCACAGCGCCAATTCCTGCTGCTGCTGCAGACGGCTTTGCGCGACTATGGTCTGCGGCTCTATGTGCGCAATGGCACCCTGTCGGTTTTGGATGACAAGACCCCGGCCTCGGGTGCGGCAGCCATCTTGCGCAGTCGTTCGGCCAATGACACGCCCGAAGGCTCGCGCACCGTGGTGCAGTTCTTCCAGCTTCAGACCCTCGAAGCCAACGCGGTTCAGGGCCTGTTGACCGACCTTTATCCGCCCAGCCGCGCGGTCAGCATCCGCATGGAAGGCCTGACCAACTCGCTGGCCATCAGCGGCGCGGCCCGTGATGTGCAAAGCGTCGCCAGTTTCCTTCAGCAACTCGACAAACCCATGTTCGAGGGGGCCCAAGTGGTCCGTCTCGAGCCGGTCTATTGGGGTGCGGATAGCTACGCCAAGGCGCTCGAAGATGCCCTGACAGCGGAGGGCTATAAGGTTTCGCGCACGCCCATGGTCTCGCGCACCGCCTTGATCCTGTCCATGCCGACAACCAATCAGGTCTTGATCTTCGTCAGTGATCCTGAGGTCATGAAGCGGGTCAAGTTCTGGGCCCGCGAGCTGGATCAGGCCAATGCCTTCGGTGATCAGAAGGCCAGCTTTGTCTATGACGTCAAAAATGCCAGTGCCAAGGATCTTGGTGCTCTGGTGATGGGCAATGGCGGCGGCGCTCGCGAGTCTGCCTCGGGATCCTCGGGTGTTGCTGGAACGGCACCTGCCAGTTCAGGCGACCGTGGTTCTATGGGCGGAACGTCGGGGTCTGCGGCCGGTGGCTCGATCATGGTCGATCCGATCGGCAATCGCATCATGTTCACCGGCACGGCGGCCCAGTTTTCGCAACTCCGAAGCCTGCTCGAGAAACTCGACAAGGCCCCGCCTCAGGTCATGATTGAAGTGACAGTGGCCGAAGTCACCCTGACCGACGCCACCAAGGTTGGTTTGGAATGGTTCTTCAATCGGTCCGGCGGAAACATTAATGGTTCCATTTCTGGTGGGACCAAGGGCGGCTTGGGCATTGGCAGCGCAGGTTTAGCGCTGAATTTCACCGGGTCCACCGACCTTCGCGCGGCCTTTAATGCCTTTGCCTCGAACAATAAGGTCAACATCATCTCTCGCCCGCGCCTTGTCACCAAGAGCGGCGAAGAGGGCCATATTCAGGTCGGTACGGACGTTCCGATCATCACCTCGCAGGCGGCGTCCAACGTCCAGAACAATGGCGCGACCAGCGTTCTGCAGTCGGTGCAATATCGTCAGACCGGTGTGATCTTGACCATCAAGCCGGTGGTCTATGGCGGCAACCGCGTCGATTTGGAAATCAAACAGGAACTGTCCAAGGTTGGCTCAGGCGGCAGCGCCGCCATTGCCAGCCCGCCAATCCTCAATCGCAGCCTTGAGACCAAGCTGTCGATCATGGAGGGCTCGACCTCGGTTCTGGGCGGCCTGATCGACAATAACTATAGCAAGTCCAACAGCGGTATCCCGTTCTTGAAGGACTTGCCCTTTGCTGGTGCCGCCTTCCGCCAAGACGTCGTCGACGGCAACAAGACCGAGTTGGTCATGCTGGTGACGCCGTTCATCATCCGTGACAGCAATGACATGGACGAACTGTCCGCTCAGATGTCCGGCGAGATGAACAAGGCCTTTAGGGTCGGCGGAGGAAGCTCCTACACCCTGACCGGCATTCGCACCGGGCTCAATCTGGGCCTAGGGCTCCCGCAAGCGGTCTTGCCGGTTGCTGGAAAGGGCCGGGTCGCGCGGCCTGTGCCTAAAAGTCCGACTCTTCCGACACCAGCGACTGCCAGCCCAAGCGATCGACCGTAAACTGATCGTCAATATTGCGGCGGCGATCCTTGAGGGTGACCTTGACGTGATAGAGACGCACATTGAATTGCCCATCGCCGGTGGGCATTCCGATGCTTCGACGCAAGGGCGTGAACGGCACGCTGGTCCAACTCATCACGACGGTGTTGGAGAGGCTCGTCTCGCCATTGGGCCGCGCCTCTGGGTTCAGGGCGGTGATCATGCTTAAGGCCGATTGGCGCAGGGACAGGCGGTCCAAGGTCCGCTGGTGCTTGATCTGATTGGCCGCCAGCTGCTGTTGCAGCGCCAAGATCGCGGTCAGGCCGACCGAGGCGATGGCCAAGGCCACCACCGCTTCTACCATGCTGAAACCGGCGCGAGATCGGTTCATGCTACGCCTCCCCAGACAAAGACGCCGCCCGCCAAGGCCAAGAACAGGCCAAGTGGGATCTTTATGGGCACTTGTGTCGTCTCTTGATCCCGGCCACGCAGGCGCTGCAAGGCAAGGCCCCAGACGGCACCGGCCAAGGCGGCGCTGGATAGGACCCATAGGCCACGCTCTGGACCAAGCAGCAGGCCCAAGGCCGCCATAAGCTTGACGTCGCCAAAGCCGAGACCATCGAGCCCCTTGGTCCTCTTCCAAACCCAAGCCACCAGAGCCATCAGGCCACCACAGAGAGCCGCGCCGAAAAGGTGGGCGATCCACTGCTGATCTTGCCAAACGGTCAGGCCCGCACTGATCGCAACGGCGGCGGTCAAGACATCGGGAATGATCTGATAGCGGCCATCATAATAGACGATCCCGACCAAGGCCCCGGCCAGCAGGATATTGGCCACAGACCCTGCACCCAGTGCGCCAGGTAAGATGAAAGCGCTGGCGAGGCTGGCGGTGATGACTGCGCCGCTCAAGAGGATCTGCACCCGACCCGAGAGGGGCGTAAGGCCAATATCGCGAAGCAGTTTCCTCGGCACCCAGACGGCCAAGAACGCCATCATCAAGCTGAGGCCGACCGCAAGGCCGATGACCTTAAAGGACGGTGTCATAGACGCTGGACAGGGCTAGGACCAGAGACAGGGCCACGACGCCGACGAGCACAGAGATCACACCGACGGCCAGCGGCTCGATCAGGGCGGTGAGGCGCTTCATCATGTCCGATAGCTTGTCGTCATAGCCGTCGGCGAGGAAGTCGAACATCTTGCCCAGACTGCCGGACTTCTGACCAGCACGCAGCAGGCTAAGGTCCATCGAGGTCAGGGTCGTGTGCCGTCCCAGCGACTCGTCAACGGCCACACCGGCCTTGAGGTCGCGCTCAAACTGTTCGAGCGCAAGCTGGAAACCGCCCTCGGGCGTAGCCTTGCGCCCCAGATTGGACGCTTCTAAGAGGCCGACGCCGTTGCGCAGGGCAAAACCTGTCAGCCGCGCCCAGGTCGTGATCTCACGATATTTCAGCAGGTCGCCGATCAGGGGAATGGTGTGCGCGACCCGATAGGCTGACTTGCGAACGGCGGGATTGAGGAAGGCAAAGACCGCGCCGCTAATCACCGCGCCGATCAAGGCCAGCAACAGCAGCACATGGTTGCTGGCCAACTCGCCGGTCTCGATCACCCAGCGCGAAATCATCGGCAGCTTGTCGCGCTTATCGCCGATCATCACCGAAAAGCGCGGCACCACCTGGGTGAAGATGAACAGCACTGCGGCCAGGCCGACGCCGCCCAGAAAGGCTGGATAGGTCATGGCATTGGCCAGATCGCGCCGCAGCCGATCCTCATTGGCCATCTGATTGGCCCCGTCGCGCAGAACCTCGTTGAGCTGGCCCGTGGCCTCGCCAACCCGGATCATCGAATAGACATAGAAGGGAAAGATCGGGGTCTCGGTCTCCATCGCATCGGCAAAGGTCGCGCCGCGCTTGAGGGCCGTCGACAGCTTGGTGAACTGGGCCTTGGCCTCGATGCTGGTGATGCCAATGGCCACCGTGTCGATGGATTCCAGCAGGCCGACGCCCGCATCCATCATCAGGGCCAATTGGCGCAGGACCGTGACCCGGTCTGTAAAGGACAGGGCCCCGCGCTTGCCCTCAGCGGCCTTTTCGGCGCGCTCTTCCAGCTTGATAGGGGTCAGGCCCTTGGCAGACAGGGCCTTGATCGCAGCGCCTTGATCCTTGGCGCGAATACGGTCAGCAATCTTCGCGCCCGCACTGTTGATGGCGGTGAACTGATAGAGGCGCTCGGGGCTGTCGGCGCTGCTCATGGGGCGCTCAAGGGCGCATCGGATCGGACCGGATCATCGTCCATGTCCGACTCAGGGATGGCGATGACCCGCTGAATTTCGGTCAGGCTGGTCTCGCCACGGGCGGCCTTAAGCATGCCGTCTTCGAACATGGAACGATAGCCGGTGGCCGTGGCGATCTTGGCGATCTGGACCTCTGACGCGCCGTCGCGCATGGCTGCGGCAATGTCGGGCGTGAAGTGCAAGATCTCGTAGATGCCGACCCGGCCCGAATAGCCGGTCTGGTTACAGCGCGCGCAGCCGACGGGATGGCGGAAGTCCGCGCCGCAATCCTGCACCGCTTGATAGAGATTGGCCGGCACGATTGCGCGCCAGTCGCTGGCCTTGGCAGGCTTGGAGCAGGCCTTGCACAGCCGCCGCACGAGCCTTTGGCCCACCACCCCGCGCAAGACATCGGCCAGAAGGTAGTTTTCCACCCCAAGGTCGATCAGGCGCGGCAAGGCGGCGATGGCGGAGTTGGTGTGGACGGTGGAAATCACCATGTGACCGGTCAGGGCTGCCTGCACGGCGATGCGTGCGGTCTCAGAGTCGCGGATTTCGCCGACCATGATCACGTCCGGGTCCTGACGCAGGATCGAGCGTAGCCCTGCGGCAAAGGTTAGGCCAATATCGCTGCGGACATGGACCTGAACCACGCCGGGTAGGTCAAATTCGACAGGATCTTCGACCGTGACGATCTTGCGTTGACCATCATTGAGACCGCTCAGCAGTCGGTAGATGGTGGTGGTCTTACCCGAACCGGTTGGACCGGTGATCAGCACGATCCCGTTCGGTTGCTCGACCAGCTTGGCCAGACCCTCAGCATCGGCCTTGGGCATGCCCAGTTCGGTCAGCTGCGGAATGCGGCTGGTCTTGCCCAACAGACGCATGACGATGGATTCGCCCCACGCCGCTGGAAGGGTCGAGACCCGAAGGTCGATGTCCTGGCCCGAGATACGGATGGCTTGGCGACCATCCTGCGGCAGGCGGCGCTCGCCAATATCCATGCCGGACAGGAGCTTGATACGCGAGCAGACCGCGTCGAATGCCGAGCGCGGCGCAGCGCGGACGGTCTGCAAAATGCCATCGACCCGCATGCGCACAAAGAACTGGTCTTCAAAGGGCTCGACGTGAATGTCAGAGGCCCGCATCTGGATGCTTTCGGCAAAGACCGCGTTGACGAAGTCGATGACCGGGGCCTCTTCGGCCAGTTCGCGCAGGCGTGCGGCGTCTGAGGTCAAGGTGCCGCTGATGCCCAAACCGTCCCGGTCCAGATCATCCATCGCCGTTGCGATCAGATTGCGCGGTGAAAGACGCCAGATGATTGGCCGGTCTGCGACCTGTTCCAAAACCCCGCGCAGGGTCAGGTTCAGGGGATCGACGGCGGCGCAGATGATGCAGTCTTCAACCGGCCTGTGGGTTCCATCGGCCAGTTCTTCACCATCGACGGACGGCCGCGCGCGCCAGGCCACAGCCTCTTGCGCTGCCCACCATCCGCTTTGAGTCCGGGTCTCTTCGATAAAGCTCTGCACCGCCGAGGGCGATGGCATCTCATCTCGGATCTGGATGGTCCAGCCGGTCTGCTCTGATAGGGTCCGCAGCAGGTCAATTTCTGAAACCGCGCCGAGCCGGACGAGGATCATACCGATCCGACCGCCCACGCTGCTTTGAACCTCGACAGCCGCGTCAATGTCTGCCGCCGTCGCCAGGCCTTTGGATATCAGAAGTTCGCCAATCGGTTTGCGGCTCATAGGCACGGTCTTTACCTGATCCTTGCCATCGTGAAAAGCGGCTCTACCGAAGCGAGACGGGTCAACCCCGCCTTACCGGTCTTAGCCCCCGGTTGGGGCCATCGGCCGTTCTCTGAAGGCAATCAATTGAATGCGGAAGATCAGCACGCTGTTGGGCGGGATCGGACCGGCCCCTTGTGCGCCATAGCCCTGTTCAGGTGGCACATAGAGCAGCCATTCATCGCCGGGCTTCATCTGCTGCAGGGCCTCAACCCAAGCCGGGATCAGACCGCCGAGAGGGAAGGTGGCAGGCGCGCCGCGCTGGAACGAACTGTCAAAGATCTCGCCAGACAACAGCTTGCCTTCGTAGTGGACCTTCACCTCGTCCGACTTTTTGGGGCTAGTGGCGTCGGCAGGACCGGAGGTGACGATCTTATATTGCACGCCGCTGGGCAGGGTCTTGACCCCTTCGGCCTTGGCATTGTTGGCCATAAAGGTTTTGGCAGCGTCCATATTGGCAATCGCTTCTTTGCTGGGCCCGCAGGCGCTGAGGGACAGGGCGGCCAGAAGGCCAGCGGCCAAGGTGGCCAAGGATCGGGTCATTGTGGAAGGCTCCGAAAGGGTAAGATCAGACCGTGCGCGGGGGATAGCCGCGCTCGCGCAGGGCATCGATAATGTCTTGCGTATGCTGGGCGTCGCGGGTCTCGATCATGATGTCGAACTCCGCGCCCTTGGCCGGCACGTCGAGCGAGAGGCGATTATGGGCGACCTCGATGATGTTAGCCCCCATCTGGCCGATCAGGGCCGAGACATTGGCCAACAGGCCGGGGCGGTCATCGCCAATGATCCGTAGGCTGACCAGACGCTGGGCCCGGATCAGCTCGCGGGTCAGGACCGAGGTCAGTAGCCGGGTGTCGATATTGCCGCCGCACAGGACCAGCCCGCACTTCTTGCCCCGGAACTTCTCTGGGAAGGCCAGAAGCGCCGCGAGCGAGGCCGCGCCAGCGCCTTCGGCAATGGTCTTTTCGACCGTGCAATAGAGCGAGATGGCCCGCTCGAAATAGGGCTCTTCGACCAGAAGCACGTCCTCGACCAAGGGCCGCGCGACGCTATAGGCCAGATCGCCGACCTGCTTGACGGCGATGCCTTCAGCGATGGTCTGGCCACCTGTATTGGTGTTCATGCCGCGCATGCGAGCGGTGAACGAAGGGTACATGGCCGGTTCGACACCCATGATCCGGATGTCGGGATTGATCGACTTGGCAGCCATGGCCATCCCGGCAATCAGTCCGCCGCCGCCGATGGGGACGGGCAAGATTTCGAGGTCTGGAACCTCTTCGAGCATCTCCAGGGCAATGGTGCCCTGTCCGGCCATGACGTCATAGTCGTTAAAGGGGTGAACAAAGACCAGACCGCGCTGTTCGCGCAGGCGCTGGGCGATATCAGCCGACTCGTCATAGCTTTCGCCTTCGAGGACCACTTCAGCGCCGTGGCCGCGCGTATGCTCGACCTTCACCATGGGCGTGCCCTTGGGCATGACGATGGTCGCGGGCACACCCATGCGGGCGGCGTGATAGGCAAGGCCCTGAGCGTGATTGCCAGCTGAGGCCGCAATGACGCCGCGCGCGCGTTCGTCCGCCGTCATCAGGGCGAGCTTGTTCAGCGCACCGCGCTCTTTGAACGCTGCCGTGAACTGAAGGTTTTCAAACTTAACCCAGACCTCGGCCCCGGTAATTTCCGACAGCGTGCGCGAATGACGGCAAGGCGTACGCTCGATATGGCCGTGCAACCGGGTTGCCGCCGCTTTTATATCGTCGAAAGTTAGGGTCATGAGAGGCCAGAGGGGTCTGCGCCCAAAGATCTAAGGGCAGGAAAGGAACGAGGCAAAAGGTGCCACCGGCGGGCTTTACCGCAATTTTGCCGGTAGGTCCAAGGGCGGCATGAGTTTTTGAGATAGGCTGCGGGCCTAAGCCGCATCAAACTCCGCCACGCGGTGACCCGGTTCCACTTCGCGCAGCTGCGGCACATAGATCGGATCGGTCGGCTGGGCGGGCAGGCGCGAGGGCAGGAATTTCAGGCCTGACAGGGGATCAAACGGGCTGGGCGGCTCGCCGGTCAGACGCACGCGTTGGCGGCTGCGCTCTTGGGCTGGGTCAGGAATGGGGGCTGCCGTCAAAAGCGCGCGGGTATAGGGATGGCGCGCGTCGCTATAGAGCTGATCGCGGCTCGCCTCCTCCATGACCCGGCCCATATAGAGCACCATCACCCGGTGACTGATCTCGCGCACCACGGCCAGGTCGTGACTGATAAAGACCATGGCCATGCCAAGATCCTTTTGCAGGGAGATGAGTAGGTCGATGATCTGGGCCCGGATCGAGACATCAAGGGCCGAGACCGCCTCGTCACAGATGACAAGCTGCGGCTTGAGGATCATGGCCCGCGCAATGCCGACGCGCTGGTTCTGACCGCCGGAAAGCTCGTGCGGATAGCGATTGATCAGGTCGGTAGACAGGCCCGCCCGCTCCATCATGGCCCGAACTTCAAGCTCGCGGCCCGCGCCGTTCAGATCACCGCGAAACACGCGCAGGGGCTCGCCGATGGAATCGCCGATGGTCATGCGCGGATCAAGGCTGGCCAGCGGGTCTTGGAAAACGATCTGCAGGTCCTTGCGCGCGGCCATCATCGCCTTGCGGTCGGCCTCTGTCAGGTTGGTGCCCAGAACGGTGACCGATCCGGCGGTCGCGGGGATCAGGCCCAGAACCGCGCGCGACAGGGTGGACTTGCCACAGCCGCTTTCGCCCACAACACCGAGCGTCTCGCCCTTGCGGACCTGAAGGCTGACCCCATCGACGGCGCGCAGGACCTTTTTGGGCGCGAACAGACCGTCGGCGAGCGGGAACCAGACCTTGATGTCCTTGCCTTCGACCACCACCGGCGCATCCTTGGCCACCGGCTCCAGCATGGGACGGCCACCCCGGTCGGCGCGGTCTAGGCGCGGAATGGCGGCCAACAATTCGCGGGTATAGTCAGACTGAGGTGCCGAAAAGATCGCTTGGGCGGGCCCTTCTTCGACATAGAGCCCGTTCTTCATCACGCAGACCCGGTCGGCCAGACGGGCAATGACGCCCATATCGTGGGTGATCAGCACCATGGCGGTTCCGGTTTCACGCTTTAGCTCGTCCATCAGGTCGAGAATTTCGGACTGGACCGTGACGTCGAGCGCGGTGGTGGGTTCGTCCGCGATCAAGAGGGCCGGATTGCCCGCCATCGCACCGGCGATCATCACCCGCTGGCGCATACCGCCGGAAAGCTCATGCGGATATTGGTTGAGGCGGCGGCCAGCTTCTGGAATGCGCACCCGGTCCAGCCATTCGCGGGCCTTGGCCGTGGCGTCGCGGGCACTCAGGCCAAAATGCAGGCGCAGGGGCTCAGCAATCTGTTCCCCGATGCGCACATGGGGCGTTAGGGCGGTCAGCGGGTCTTGAAAGATCATGGCGATCTTGGAGCCGCGGATCTGATTGAGCTTGGCCGGAGCCAGTCCCAAGATCTCTTGGCCCTTGAAGCGGATGGAGCCGGTCGCCTTGCCATTGGCCGACAACAGACCCATGGCGGTCATGAAGGTCTGGCTCTTGCCCGAGCCGCTCTCGCCCACCACACCCAGACATTCGCCCTGCGCCACGGCCAGACTAATCCCCTTCACGGCCTCGATCTGGCCGTCAAAGGTCTGGAAGCTGACCTTGAGATTATCAATCGCGAGGACTGGCTGTTCGGCAGATGGCGTCGTCGAGGAGGGCAATCGTGAAATCCTTGAAATTCAGGGCTACAGATTGACTCTAGCCGGGTCCCAGCCCGTTGCAATCGTTCAGGCGGCAAAATGCCCGCCTTTTCATTCCGCTCCCCCCTTTCCATTCCCCTCCAAGTCAGGGCAAATGGCCCTACAACAATGTGAGAGCTGTCATGCCCGTTCTGTCGATCGTCAACACCGCAATTTTCGATTCTGGCGCGATCCAGAAACTGGCCTCCAGTCTGAGCCAACAGGGCGTCAAGCGGCCCATGCTGGTTACGGACCAAGGCCTCGTTGCCGCCGGTATTGTCGCCACGGTGACGGCTGCAGCCGGTGAGACCGGCTTTGCCGCGGTCTTCGACCAGACCCCGCCCAATCCTGATGAGGATAGCGTTACGGCAGCGACCAAGGTCTTCAAGGACAATGACTGCGACGGCGTCGTGGGTCTGGGCGGCGGTTCCAGCATGGACCTGGCCAAGGCTGTGGCCCTGATGGCCAGCCACGAAGGTCCGCTGGAAAAGTACGGCGCGTCGGTGCGCGGCATGCGCCTGATCACCAAGACCTGCCCGATCATTGCCATCCCCACCACCTCGGGCACGGGCTCAGAAGTGTCAGTCGGCGCGGTGGTTGTGCTGAACAATGGCCGCAAGGAGACCTTCGTCTCGCCGCACCTGATCCCGGGCGTCGCCATCTGCGACCCGGACCTGACCTTGGGCCTGCCAGCAGGCCTGACCGCCGCGACCGGCATGGACGCGGTGACCCACTGTATCGAAGCCATCTTGGTGCCCACCGTCAATCCACCGCTCGAAGCCATCGCCTATGACGGTGTTGAGCGCGCGGTCGGTATGGGTTGGCTGGAAAAGGCCGTGGCGGACGGGTCCGACCGCGAGGCGCGCTGGCACATGATGATGGCCTCGGTCGAAGGGGCCTTGGCCTTCGCCAAGGGTCTTGGCGCGGTTCATGCCCTGTCCCACTCCTGCGGCCGCCTGCCGGGCCTGAAGCTGCATCACGGCGCGCTGAACGCCCTGTTTCTGCCAGCCGTCCTGCGCTTTTCCGAAGGGGCTGCGCCTGAGAAATATGCCCGTCTGAAGCGGGTTATGGGCCTAGCGCCCACCGATGATCTGGCCGATGCGATTGCGGCGCTGAATGCGCGTCTGGGCATTGTCCCCAAGCTGTCGAGCCTTGGTGTCACCCGGGAGATGTTCCCAGAGATCGTCTCTTACGCCCTTGGCGATCTGGCCCACCTGTCGGCCCTGAAGCGTCCAACGGCAGAGGAATATGAAGCCCTGATCGAGGCGGTGTTCTAGGCGCGGCATCTCGCGTCTGGTCTTCCCTCTGCACGGCCCTAAGGAATAGCTCTATGTTCGCCAAGCCTCGTACTGATCTGGTTCCCAATACGGCTGCCTATGAGAATGAGGCCTTGGTCAAGGCCACCGGTTTTCGCGAATATGATGCGCGCTGGCTGTTTGGTCCGGACATCAACCTTCTGGGTATTCAGGCTCTCGGGCTGGGGCTTGGCACCTATATTCACGAGTTGGGCCAGTCCAAGATCGTCATTGGCCACGACTACCGGTCCTATTCCCTGTCGATCAAGCAGGCCCTTGCTCTGGGTCTGATCGCGGCGGGCTGTGAGGTTTTGGACATCGGTCTGGCCCTGTCGCCCACCGCCTATTTCGCCCAGTTCGATCTGGATGCGCCCTGCGTGGCCATGGTTACAGCCAGCCACAATGAAAATGGCTGGACTGGCGTGAAGATGGGGGCCCAGCGTCCCTTGACCTTTGGCCCCGATGAGATGGGCCGTCTCAAGGACATCGTTACCAACGGCGCTTTTGTTGAGCGTCCCGGCGGCTCGCTGACCCGGATCGAGGGCGTGGCCGAGCGGTTCATCGCCGATGCGGCCGCTCGGGTGCAGGTCAAGCGTCCGCTCAAGGTCATCGCGGCCTGCGGCAACGGCACGGCCGGGGCCTTTGCCCCGCAAGCCTTGCGGGCCATGGGCGTCGAGGTCATCGAGATGGACTGTGATCTCGACTACAGTTTCCCGAAATATAATCCGAACCCGGAAGACCACATCATGCTGACGGCCATGGCCGAAGCGGTGCGTGCGCACGGTGCCGATCTGGCCTTTGGCTTTGACGGTGACGGCGACCGCTGCGGCGTGGTCGATGATGAGGGCGAAGAGATCTATGCCGACAAGATCGGCCTAATGCTGGCCCGCGATCTGGCCCCGCTCAATCCCGGCGCGACCTTCATCGTCGATGTGAAGTCGACCGGCCTCTATGCCACCGATCCGGTGCTCGCCGCCAATGGCTGCACGACGGTCTATTGGAAAACCGGCCACAGCTATATCAAGCGCAAGACGGCTGAACTGAAGGCGCTGGCTGGCTTTGAAAAATCCGGCCATTTCTTCCTCTCCGGCGATCTGGGCCGAGGCTATGACTGCGGCCTGACCACAGCGGCGGCGATCTTGGCCATGTTGGACCGCAATCCTGACCAGAAACTGTCGGACCTGAAAAAGGCCCTGCCGGTGGCCTTCACCTCCCTGACCATGTCGCCCCATTGCGGCGATGAGGTGAAGTACGGCGTGGTTGAAGCGATTGTGCAGGACTATCAGGACCTCGCTGCCAAGGGCGGTGAGATTTTGGGCCGCAAGATCAAAGAGGTGATTACGGTCAACGGCGTGCGCGTAGCCCTCGACGACGGCAGTTGGGTTCTGGTCCGCGCCTCATCCAACAAGCCTGAGATCGTGGTCGTGGTTGAGAGCACCCAGTCGGCTGACGATATGCGTGCCCTGTTCCACCAAGAGGTGAAGCCCAGACTGGCCAAACGCCCTGAGGTCGGGGCCTATAATCAAGAGGTCTAGGGACCAAAGCTTCGGACGGGAACCGGTTCAGTTGGGAATTTCAACGCCTTGACGCCTTGCAAGATCACCCCGGTCATTCTGAGCGGCGGGGCAGGCACGCGGCTCTGGCCCCTGTCCCATCCGGGCATGCCCAAGCAGTTCCACGCCCTCGGGTCCGAGCACACCATGCTGCAGGATACGGTTCTGCGGACACAGGACAGTGATGCCCTGACCTTTACCCCGCCCGTCATTATCTGTGCTGAAGACCATCTGGCCACCATTGATGAGCAACTTGCTGCGGTTGATCGGGCAGCGGCCAAGATCGTGCTGGAGCCCTTTGGCCGCAACACGGCGGCAGCGGCCTATATTGCGGCGGCGGCCGTGCAAGATCTGGACCCTTCAGCCCTCGTGCTGCTTCTACCCGCCGACCATATTATTGCCGATCCAGACGCCTTCATGCGGGTCATTGCGGCGGCCGCAAAGACCGCCGCCAGCCATATTGTCACTTTCGGGATTGAGGCCGACCGCCCCGAGACCGGCTATGGCTATATCCAGCAGGGGGACCAGCTTGATGAGGGCGTTTTCGCGGTCCGCCGCTTTGCCGAAAAGCCTAGCCGCGAGCAGGCCGAGCTGTATCTGGCCGAAGGGGACTATGTCTGGAACGCCGGGATTTTCCTATTCGCACCAGAGGTGATGCTCAGCCAGATGGCGGCGTTGGCCCCTAAGATCGCCGAGCAGGCGGGTCTGTCCTGGTCTCGGGTAGCGACCGAGGACCGAGTTGTGCGGCTCGATGCGCAGGCTTTTGGAGCCTGTCCGTCCGAACCAGTCGATATTGCGGTGATGGAAAAGACCAAACTTGCCGCTGTTGCGCCCTGTTCGATGGGCTGGGCGGATGTTGGATCTTGGAGTGAGATCCACCGCCTAGGGACTAAGGACGCCGCGGACAATCTGTTGCACGGCGATGCGGTAGCGATTGAGACATCGAATAGCTTGATTTGGACCGATGGTCCGCCTGTGGCCGTGATCGGGGTCGATAATCTGGTGGTCGTGTCGACCGCAGAAGGTCTGGTGATCTTGCCGATGGACCGCGCTCAAGATCTGAAGCTAGCCATTGCCGCCATCAAGGCTCTGCGCGAGCCCAAGGTCTAACGCGCCTTAGGCCTCTGCCTGCACGGCCCGGTGCAGTTCCACGATGGCGCAGATGATGTGGTAGAACGAGCTGGCGGGAGCGGCCTCGTCGATAAAGCTGCCATCGGGCTGCATCCGGTCATGCCAAAGGCCCTTGATCGGCACATCGAGATATTTCATCAGGCCAAGCGCACCCTCGACCACACCGCGCAGGGCTTCGGGCTCGCCGGTCATTTGAGCCAAAAGGATGCCGGCCTTAATCCGCTCAGTTTGTGGCCAGAGCCTAGACTGAGCATCATGAACGCTGAGGTCGCTCAGCAGCACATTATAGGCCACGCCCCGCACGGGATCGATCCCGTGGGTTTCTGCCAGCGCGATCATCTTGCGCGCGGCGGCAATGGCGTCCGGACGAGACTTGGCCTTGCCCCAGCGAAGGAGCAGCCAGCCCCATTCGAACTGGTGACCGGGTTCGAACTTAAGGCCTTCAACGCCTGCGCTCGCGTTCCAATCCCCGTCGAAATATTCACGGACGCAGCCAAGGTTCGGCTCAATGAACTTGGATAGGCACAGTTCCGCAATCTCGTCGGCTTGGGCTTGCCAGATCGGATCGTTGCTGACCTCCGTCCAAGCCAAGGTCGCCTCGAACAGGTGCATGTGAGGGTTCGACTGAAGGGGCAAGGTGCGCGGTGCGGTCTCATCAAACCCGCCCAAGCGATTGGCCTGCCGCGCCTTGAGCTGCTCGAGCAAACGTTTGGCGCGCGCCTCTAGGCCGAAGATCTGCGGCTGGGTCCGGGTGACGCTGGCCAGAGCAAACAGACCAAAGGCCTGATCATAGAGGGACACCGAATCGTCCAGCACCGAGCCATCAGCATCGACCAGCGTCCGGATCAGACCATCGGGCCGAAAGAACCGGTCCAGATAGGTCTCGACGCTGGCTTGCAAGATGGCGTTGGTATCGAGGTGGGAGCCCAGCTCAGCGGCCATCGCGAAACAATAGAGCTGCCTTGGTGTCACCCGTCCTCGCCGTGGCAAGGTTATGGGATTTCCGTAGTGATCAATCTTTTCGAAAAAGCCGCCCTGATCATGATCAATGCCCAGCCGCGACCAAACGGGATAGCCATGGCCAATGGCCCACTGACGCAGGTCCTCACAGAGGCTCACGGTCTGGGACCACAGGGGCATCTGTTGCAGACTAGACAAGAACCACCTCGAAACTCCCGCCTTCATCGCTGCGCTCTCAGACGGTTCGATGTCGGCGGGAAGGCCATCATTCATACAGTCTATGGATTGGCATGATTGGCTATGTTTGATCAACCACTGGGGTCAATTTGGGTTCCAAAACGGCGTTTCGGCTGTTAAGGCAACGTCTGCAGTAGCTGAAAACACAGTGGTCTAGGCAGGTTATGAGAGTTTTGGTCACAGGCGGTGCGGGATTTATCGGTTCAGCGGTCTGTCGCCACCTAGTCCTGTCTCACAACGCCACGGTCCTGAATATTGACAAACTGACCTACGCTTCAAGCTTGGCCTCGCTTGAACCTTTGGCGGGGGTCAGCGGTTATAGTTTCCTAAAGGCCGATATTACCGACGCACCAGCCATGGCGGCTGCCTTTGCTCAGTTTCAGCCCGATGTGGTGATGCATCTGGCCGCTGAAAGTCATGTGGATCGTTCAATTGATGGAGCCGATCCTTTCATCTTCACCAATGTGGTTGGCTCTTTTGTCATGCTGCAGGCGGCGCTGGTCTATTGGCGCTCGCTTGAGGGGCCCAAGAAGGATGGCTTCCGGTATCTGCATGTCTCGACCGACGAGGTCTATGGCAGCCTTGGTGAAACGGGCCTTTTCCACGAGACGACGGCCTATGATCCGCGCTCGCCCTATTCGGCCTCTAAGGCCGCATCGGACCATCTGGCCAAGGCCTGGTTCCATACCTATGGCTTGCCGGTGGTGGTCTCCAACTGCTCGAACAATTACGGCCCCTATCATTTCCCAGAAAAGCTGGTGCCCCTGACCATCTTGAACGCGATGGAGGGCAAGCCGCTTCCCGTCTATGGCAATGGCCTGAACATCCGCGACTGGCTCTATGTCGATGATCACGCCCGGGCCCTGACCTTGATCGCGACGCAAGGTCGGCCGGGCGAGACCTATAATGTCGGTGGCAACAATGAGCGGACCAATCTGGATGTGGTGCACGCGGTGTGCGACCTCCTAGACGAGCTGACCCCGGCCCTGCCGACGGGTCCGCGCCGAGGCCTGATCACCTTTGTTAAGGACCGCCCCGGTCACGATCAGCGCTATGCGATTGATGCGACCAAGCTGAAGTCCGAGCTCGGCTGGACGGCGCAAGAGAACTTTGCCTCGGGTCTTCGCAAGACGGTCGAATGGTATCTGGCCAACCGCGACTGGTGGCAGCCTCTGCGGGACCGTTATGATGGCCAGCGGCTCGGCGTTGATGCGAAGGCGAAAACCTAATGCGCATCGAATCGCTCGCCATTCCCGAGGTCAAACTGCTGTGGCCGCGCCAATTTGGCGATGATCGCGGCTTTTTCAGCGAAACCTGGAACCGCGCCACCCTGCACAATGCCGGGATCGAGATCGATTTCATTCAGGAAAATCAGTCCCTCTCGCGGCCCGTCGGCACGGTTCGAGGCCTGCATTTCCAAGCGCCGCCCTTCGCCCAAGACAAGCTGATCCGGGTCCTGTCGGGCCGCATCTATGATGTGGCGGTTGATATTCGCAAAGGCTCGCCGACCTATGGCCAGTGGGTCGGAGCGGAAATCTCGGCGGAAAAGTGGAACCAGATTCTGGTGCCTGCCGGGTTCGCCCACGGCTTTTGCACCCTCGAGCCCGACACCCACGTCGCCTATCTGGTCAACGCCCATTGGTCGGCTGAGGCCGAAGGGGCCATTGTCTGGAATGATCCGGACCTCGCCATCGACTGGCCCGTAAGCGAAGCCGATGCGGTCTTGGCCGACAAGGATCGCGCGGCGGGTGGCTTCAAGTCCTTCGTCTCGCCCTTTTAGTTCGATGCAGAGCGCCCCGATCCTCGTCTTTGGCCGGACTGGGCAGGTGGCTCAAGAGTTGGCGCGTCTGTCGCGCACCCAGCAAATTTCCATGGTCTTTGCTGGTCGCGAGACCTTGGACCTGGCCGCCGGAAGCGATCCTGCTGCGCTGATCGATCAGATCAAGCCCAGCGCCGTCATCAATGCCGCCGCCTATACCGCTGTCGACCGGGCCGAACAGGAAGAGGCTCAAGCCTTCCAACTTAATGCTCACGCCCCCGGCCAGATGGCGAAGGCCTGCGCGGCGCAGGACATTGGCTTCGTCCACTATTCGACCGACTATGTGTTCGATGGCCGTCTTGACCGGCCCTACCGAGAAGATGATGCGACCGCTCCTCAGTCGGCCTATGGCCGGTCAAAACTGGCTGGCGAGCAGGCTGTGCTGGCGGCTGGCGGAACCGCGATTGTGCTGCGAACAGCCTGGGTCGTTGGCGCTTTTGGTACGAACTTCGTCAAGACCATGCTGCGCTTGGCGGCGGGCCGCGATGAAATTGGCGTGGTTGCGGATCAGTTTGGGCGGCCAACCTGGTCTGCGTCCGTCGCGAAGGCCGGGCTTGCCGCGCTGGACCTGCTGGCCCGCGACCCATCCCGTGCCGGTCTCTACCATGCAGCCGGTGCCGACGATGCCAGCTGGGCCGATTTGGCGCAGGCCACGTTCGAGCGCGCCGCAGCACTTGGCCTTCCCAGCGCCCGGGTGAACCGGATCACCACAGCCGACTATCCGACCCCGGCCGTGCGGCCTGCCAATTCTCGTTTAGACAGTTCGAAATTTGCCGGGCTGGCCGATTGGCAACCCATGGCTTGGAGTCAGGCGCTGGATCACCTATTGAAGGATCTCGCGACCTCCCAAGAAGGACCAGACGCATGAAGGGTATCATCCTGGCCGGAGGCAGCGGATCGCGTCTGCACCCCATGACCCTCGTCACCTCCAAGCAGTTGATGCCGGTCTATGACAAGCCGATGATCTACTATCCCCTGACCACGCTGATGATGGCGGGCGTGCGGGATATTTTGCTGATCACCACGCCCCATGACATGCCGCAGTTTCAAAAGCTGCTGGGTGATGGCTCGCAATGGGGGCTGTCCCTGTCCTATCGCACCCAGGCTGAACCCAATGGCTTGGCGCAGGCCTATGTCATCGGTGCGGACTTTGTGGCGGGCGGGCCCTCGTGCCTGATCCTCGGCGACAATATCTATTATGGCCAAGGCCTGCCGGAGCTGCTTGGAAGGGCCCAGACCAATGGCGCGGGCGCGACCGTCTTTGCCTACCATGTGCAGGACCCAGAGCGGTACGGCGTGGTCGAGTTTGACGAAGAAAAGCGCGCCATCTCCATCGAGGAAAAGCCGCTTGCGCCGCGCTCCAACTGGGCGGTGACCGGGCTCTATTTCTATGATGAGGCGGTGGTCGACATCGCCGCCAACCTCAAGCCTTCGGCTCGGGGGGAATATGAGATCACCGACGTCAACCGCACCTATCTGGAGCGCGGCCGCCTGTCGGTCGAGTTGATGGGGCGCGGCTATGCTTGGCTGGATACGGGCACGCCCGATAGCCTGCTGGAAGCGGCTGAATTTGTCCGCACCTTGGAAAAACGTCAGGGCTTCAAGATCGCTTGCCCCGAAGAGGTCGCCCTGCACATGGGCTTTATTGATGAGCAGACCTTGCGGTCTCAAACCATTTTCAATGGATCATCGAGCTATTCGCACTATCTCAGAGCCTTGCTAACGCGTCAGGGCTCACCCTCTGGGTGGACCGCCTAGGACCTTTTCAGACCACAAGGAGCGACGGATATGATCGATCGTAGACAGCTTCTGATTAAGGCCGCCGGTTCGGCCCTTCTGATCAATGTGGCGGCCCAGGCCTCGGCCTTCGCGGCGGCCACCAGCGGCGAGCGGTTCGAGGTTACGCTCAGCGAAGCCGAATGGCGCAAGCGACTGACGCCGGAGCAATATGCGGTTCTGCGAGATCATTCCACCGAGCGAGCCGGATCCAGCCCCTTGGATCACGAAAAGCGCCGAGGGGTGTTTGTCTGTGCAGGCTGTAACCTCGATCTCTATCGCTCGGAAGACAAGTTCGACTCTGGCACCGGTTGGCCCAGCTTCATTCGTCCGATCAAGGATGCGGTGCGGACCTCGATTGATCGGTCCCTATTTAGCGTGCGCATCGAAGTCCATTGCCGCCGCTGCGGTGGGCATCTGGGTCATGTCTTCGACGACGGCCCAGCCCCGACCGGCAAGCGCTATTGCATGAACGGCATTGCGATGAAATTTCGCCCCACTTGACCATCAGGTTGACCTTAGGTCTGGGCTGACAAGGCCTAGGGCCTCGATATATCCTGCTGTCAAAGGCGAGGTCGAGCAAACGACCGGCTAGGTTTGGGAGAGACCCCTATGGAAGATCGTATCACAGTAGACATCCAAGACGGCGTTGCTGACGTGCGTTTGGTCCGCGTCGATAAGATGAACGCGCTGGATGACGCCATGTTCGAGGCTCTGGTTAAGACCGGTGAGCGGTTGAAGACCGAACCTGGCGTGCGGGCCGTGGTGCTGTCGGGCGCTGGCCGCGCCTTCTGCGCCGGGCTGGACATGGGCAATTTCGACAAGATGGCCTCGGGCGAGCGCAAGGGTGGGACCGGTCTGGTCGAAACCCCGCGCACCGAGGGCGGTTCCAACCGCGCTCAGCATGCGGTGATGGTCTGGCGCGAAATTCCGGTTCCGGTCATTGCCGCTGTCCACGGCGTGGCCTTTGGCGGCGGCTTTCAGTTGGCGCTTGGTGCCGACATGCGCTTTGTGACGCCCGATGCGCGCATGGCGGTGATGGAGATCAAGTGGGGTCTGGTCCCCGATATGGCCGGCATTGCCCTGCTGCGCCGTCTGATCCGCGACGATCAGGCCCGCGAACTGACCTATAGCGGCCGTCAATTTACCGGCGAAGAGGCCCTGAGCCTTGGTCTTGCCACGCGGGTCTGCGCCGATCCCTATGCCGAAGCTCTGGCCTTTGCACGCGACGTCGCATCGAAGAACCCTGACGCTATTCGTGCTGACAAGCGTTTGATGAATCTGGCCGATGATGGCGACCAACGGGCCATCCTGCTGGCTGAAAGTGTTGAGCAATCGGCCCTGATCGGCTCGCCGAACCAGATCGAAGCCGTGCTCTCCAGCATGCAAAAACGCGCGCCCAATTTCGTCAATTGAGCGCGCGCTGCTGTCTGATCGTTAGTCTTTGATGGTTCGGGCTTAGCTCGTCCGAGGCTTAACGAAGGGCAGGGTCGAGGTCAGGCCACCGTCAACCGGGAAGGCCTGGCCATTGACATAGGATGCCTCGTCCGACGCCAAGAACAGGACCATGTTGGCGATCTCTTCGGGTTCGCCATAGCGGCCCATCGGGTTGAGCTGGCCGATCTTGTCTTCGTTGCCGCGCGCGCGGGCATTGTCGAAGATCGGCTTGGTCATGCCGGTCTCGATCAGGCCGGGGCAGACCGCATTGACGCGAACGCCCGTGCCATAAAAGGCGTTGGAACTGGTCTGAACCAGCGAGATGACCCCAGCCTTGGACGCCGAATAGGGCGAACCACCCGCATTGGCGCGGATGCCCGCCACCGAGGCAGTACAGATGATCGAGCCCTTGCCCTGTTTGATCAGGTGCGGCGCGACATGTTTGATGGCCAAGAACGGACCGATCAGATTGACCCGCAAGATCTCGTTCCAATAGTCCACCGTCTGGTCAAAGAACGGCACCATGCCGCCCGAGATGCCCGCATTGGCATAGATGATGTCCAGCCCGCCAAACTCGGCGATGGCGCGGTCGACATAGCCGATGACGTCAGCCTCAACGCCAACATCGGCCGTCATGCCGATCGCGTGGCCGCCAGCGGCGATGATAGCCTCGACGGTATCGTGGACGGCGTCGGTCTTGTCGACGCAGAGGACGCTGGCCCCTTCGCGGGCAAAGGCCTTGGAGGTGGCGCGGCCAATGCCTGAGCCTGCTCCGGTGATGATTGTGCGCTTGCCTTGAAGCCGTCCCATCTGATGTCTCCCTAGGATGATCTTATGAGCCCACTATAGGCCTCGAACCGGCGGGTTCCAGTTCAAACCTGCGTCGAAGGGCCTTTAGGGAGGGGCGTTCGATTAGACGCCAAAACAGCCAAGCGATGGGGATGGCTAGCGCGATGACCGCCGCGCCATAGCCAAGGTCATGAACCCCGGACCAATGGCGGCCGAGCATCCAGGTGACAGGCCAGTGCACCAGATAGAGGCTGTAGGAGACCTCGCCTAGGCCTTCGAGTGGGGCTAAATGTGGCCAGCGCCCGCAAGCTTCTAGCCCCGCCACCCCGGCGACGATCAAGGCCGATGGCCCGCCCCAGACCAGAGCCCGCCAAAAGCCAAAATCGGTGACGGCCGTATGTTGGGCGGCCAACAGCCCCACGCCCAAGACCAGCAAGGCGGCTGAAATACGAGGGCCGGGCATGGCGCGACTGAGCAGGGCTTGGCCGATCAACAGGCCAAGGATGAACTCGGTCAGCATCGGATTGGCGATCAAGAAGGCCGCGTCGCTGCTGATGAAGCCAAACATCCAACAGCCGATCAGGCCCATAGTGACAAAGATCAGGGGGTTAGAGGGTTTGCGCCAAAGGCTGATCGCCATGATCAGATAGAACAGGGCCTCATAGGTCAGGCTCCAGCCCACGGGCAGAACTGGGAAGGGCTCACCCGCCGGATTGAGGTGCGGGATCAGCAAGAGCGAGAGCACCAGATGCAGCGGTTCAAAATGCGCCGCCGTCATGTTCTTGGCATCCATCAGAACCAGCGCCGTGACCACGAGCGTGACCACCCAATAGGCTGGAACCACCCGCAGGGCGCGGCCGAGCAGGAATTGCTGAGCGGTCTGCTCACGCTGGTTGACCGACAGCCACAGGACCACGCCGCTGATCACAAAGAACAGGTCGACCCCCGCCGACCCGATCGAGGGCGTGCCGGTCATGCCCGCTGGGATCGGCATCCACTGGCTAATGTGAAACAGCACGACCGACAGGGCCGCGATGCCGCGCAGGGACTGGATTGAGCGCAGCGGCGCAAGAGGCAGCGCCGCGCCCTTGGTCATTTCGGCTCTTCGTGGATGCGTAGGATGAG
>CALFYB010000059.1 GCA_937952995.1 uncultured Caulobacteraceae bacterium | reverse complement strand
TCTGCGTCCCATGCTGGCCGAGATCAACATGGTCTCCGCCCCCAGCGTGGCCAAGGAGCGTGGCATCACGGTTTCGGAAAGCCGCCAAGAACTGTCGCCCGTCTATGACAGCGTCATGCGGATCACGGTCACCTCGGCTTCGGGCGAGCGGGCCTTTGCCGGAACCGTTGTTGGTGGCATTCCCCGCGTTGTCGAGGTCAAGGGCATGGATCTGGACGCGCCTTTCGCGCCTGCCATGCTCTATGTGAACAATCTCGATAAGCCGGGCTTTATCGGTGCGGTCGGAGCCTTGCTGGCCGAGGCCGGGATCAATATTGCGACCTTTAATCTGGGCCGCACATCTGCGGGCGGCGATGCCATCTGTCTGGTCGGTGTCGATCAGGCACCGAGCGAGACCCTGCTTCAGGCGGTCAAGGCCTTGCCGCATGTCAAGGAAGCCCGCGCGCTGGTATTTTAAGGTAAAATAGCAACAGGCTGGGCCGTCCCAGCCTGTTGTTAGGCCTATAGGGTCCGCATGAAAATCGGTTTAGCCTCGGCCTTAAGCGCAATTTGGACGGTCCGGATATGAGGATTAATCGGTTACTTGCCCTGATCTGGGTGGCGGCACTGTCACTGACTGTCGCGCCGCTATCAAATGCTCGCGCCGCTGAACTGCTGGTCGGGCTTTTTGCCCATGATGTGACCTTCATAGGGGATGCGATCGGCGTTGGGGCGGCGGGCCGTGAGGGCGGGACTGATCTGCAGATCGGGATCCGCTCTGATCGCATTGATGCTCTGGGCCTGATTGGCCGACCTCAGGCCCATGGGCTTGTCTCGATTAATTCCCAGGGCACGAGCAATTTTGTAGCGGCTGGGCTTTCGTGGCCGATCCCATTGCCTGGTCAGCTCTATGTCCGTCCGGGCTTGGGCCTTGCCTACACCGACGGTGAGGCCGGCCTTCCGGCTGTCAATGCGCCTGGACTGCAGCCGCCAGAGATCCAGCGACGGCTAAAACTTTATAATTCGCGCATCGATTTTGGTTCCCATCTGCTGTTTCAGCCCGAGCTCTCCATCGGGCGGGTCCTATCCCCACGTTGGTCGGTCGAGCTGTCCTACGTGCATTTGAGCAATGGACAGATCTTTGCCCAAGGCAAGAACCAAGGGCTTGATGACGCGGGCCTCCGCTTGATCTACAAGCTGGGTTCCATTCGCTAGCGTCATCGGTCTGGTGGCGTGTCTCTACGACCTATCATCTAAGGAATAGTCTATTGGCCAACGTCACCGTGGTCGGCGCTCAGTGGGGCGACGAAGGTAAGGGCAAGATTGTCGATTGGCTGTCCAATCGTGCGGATGTCGTGGTTCGCTTCCAAGGCGGACACAATGCAGGCCATACTTTAGTGGTTGGCGATGTGACCTATAAGCTCTCGCTGCTGCCTTCGGGCGTGGTCCAGGGCAAGAAGTCGATCATTGGTAATGGGGTCGTGGTCGATCCTTGGGCCTTCCTCGACGAAATCGCCCGGATTGGCGCGCAGGGCGTGGTCATTGGTCCTGATCTGCTGGCCCTAGCCGACAATGCCGTTCTGATCTTGCCGCTACACCGCGACCTTGATCAGGCCCGCGAAGCGCAAGCCGGTGCCGGTAAGATTGGCACGACGGGGCGAGGCATCGGCCCCGCCTATGAAGATAAGGTCGGCCGCCGCGCCATTCGGGTCGCTGATCTGGCCGAGCCCGATTCCCTACCGACCAAGATCGCGCGTCTGCTCGCCCATCACGGGGCCCTGCGCCGTGGACTGGACCTGCCAGAAGCAGATGCCGACGCCCTGTTGGCGGCCCTTTTAGAGGTCGCGCCAAAGATTTTGCCCTTTGCTCAGCCCACCTGGCGGCTGCTTGACCAAGCGGTCAAGGACGGCAAGCGCGTGCTGTTCGAAGGGGCCCAAGGCACCTTGCTGGATGTCGATCACGGCACCTATCCCTATGTGACCTCGTCCAACACGGTGGCCGGACAGGCCGCTGCCGGTTCCGGTCTTGGCCCGCGTGCGCCCGGCTTTGTTCTGGGCATTGTGAAGGCCTACACGACCCGCGTCGGCGAGGGTCCTTTCCCGACCGAGCTATTCGACGAGCATGGTCGCCGCCTTGGCGAGCGCGGCCATGAGTTTGGTACCGTGACGGGTCGCCCCCGTCGCTGCGGCTGGTTCGATGCCGTGCTGGTGCGTCAGTCCATCGCCATCAATGGTATCCACGGTATCGCCTTGACCAAGCTGGACGTGCTCGATGGATTTGAAACGCTCAAGGTCTGCGTCGGCTATCAGATTGGCGACAAGCTCTATGATTACCTGCCCTCGGGCATGGGTGCTCAGGCTGCGGCGGTTCCGGTCTATGAGACCCTCGAAGGTTGGAGTGACAGCACCCGGGGCGCGCGCAGTTGGAAAGATCTTCCAGCCAATGCTGTAAAATATGTCCGGCGGATTGAGGAACTGATCGAGGCCCCCGTCGCCCTCCTATCGACAAGCCCAGAGCGGGAAGACACGATCCTGATGCGAGATCCATTCCAAGATTAATTTTACTCGGAACGATTGTTTTGCGGCATAGGTAGTGCTATCATTTCTACTGGTTTAATCCGTTTTCGCCGTTGAGGCTGCGGGGAGTGCATAGTGGAATTGGTGAAACACATGCTGGCCAAATCGCTCTCGAAGCGATTGCGGCGGGTTCTTGTTGTAGATCCCAATCCCATGGCCGTTAAGATCGTTGTCGACCTGATCCAAGAGATTGGCTCGGCCAAGATCTATAAGACAGACCGGACCCGCCATGGGTTGACTATGGCGAGGAATTTCAATCCGCAGCTGATCATCACCGAATATTCGGCAGACGGTTTTGATGGTTTGGCTTTTCTGCGAGAAATCCGAAGCAGTTCAATGCTTTGCCGGAAGGTGCCGGTCATCTTAACGACCGCAGAAGCAACAGAGCAGTCCTTGCGGCTAGCCCTAGATGTCGGGGTGCACGAGTTCCTCGTAAAGCCCTTCACGGCATATGATTTCTATCGTCATCTCGAGGCTGCCGTACTCAATGAGCGCAATTGGGTCGACCTAAACGACTATTTTGGACCAGATCGTCGGCGGTTTAACGCTGGGCCCTATCGCGGCTACCTGAAGCGTCAGTTTGATCAAGCGCCGACATCGCCGCAGGAGCGGATCGTCGACATTCTTTCGGCCATGAAGGCGACAATCGAGCGCGTCGAAATTGAACCTTCAAGGTCGGCCTGTGATCTGCTTCAACAGGCCGAGCGGCTCAGTGCGATAGGCCTTGAGATCAACGACTTCGGCATCGGACAGGCAGCTTTTGAGCTCAAGACCTTTGTCGTGTCCTCCGTGAAGGCCGGTGGCTTAACCAAGGTCAATATGCGCAAACACGCCTCTAATCTCATGCTGGCCATGTCGGCCATTGGCATGCATACGACGCACTCAAATACGGATCTGCCAATGCCTCCTCAGGAGGTAACACTGCCCGTCGCCGTTAATCGCTAAGCCCAATTTTGGGTTAGTGGCTGTCGATCCGCTGCTCTGCCGCCGCCGCCATCATGGACTTTTGCAGCTTTTCAAAGGCGCGGACTTCGATCTGGCGGACCCGTTCACGGCTAACGCCATAGTGACTGGCCAAGTCCTCAAGCGTCGTAGGGTCGTCCTTGAGGCGCCGCTCGGTGAGGATGTGACGTTCACGGTCGGACAGTTCGATCATGGCTGATTGCAGAAGGGTCGTGCGGATACCGTGTTCTTCGCTATCGGCCAACTGCGTCTCTTGGCTCACGGCATTGTCGTCAGCCAGCCAGTCTTGCCATTCGCCTTCACCATCGACCCGCAAGGGCGCATTCAAGGACGCATCGGGACCGGACAGCCGCCGGTTCATCGAGATGACCTCTTCGTTGAGCACGCCCAGACGGGTGGCGATGTGGCTGACCTGTTCGGGGCGAAGATCGCCCTCTTCAAAGGCGCTAATCTCGGACTTGGCCTTGCGCAGATTGAAGAACAGCTTCTTTTGCGCGCCAGTCGTGCCCATCTTCACCAGCGACCAGGACCGCAGGATATATTCCTGGATCGAGGCGCGGATCCACCACATGGCATAGGTCGCCAGACGAAAGCCGCGCTCGGGCTCGAACTTCTTGACCGCCTGCATCAGGCCGACATTGCCCTCGGAGATCACCTCACCGATGGGCAGGCCATAGCCGCGATAACCCATGGCGATCTTGGCCACGAGGCGCAGATGGGACGTGACCAGACGATGGGCGGCATTGGGATCTTCATGTTCGCGCCAACGTTTGGCGAGCATGAACTCCTCGTCCTTAGCCAGCATGGGGAACTTGCGAATCTCAGTCAGATAGCGTGACAGGCCGCCATCGGGCGACATCACCGACAAGGATTGAGCTGCAGTGGCCATAGGTAGAATCCCGTTTCGTCAGGCGAGCGACGGATAAACCCCCGTTCTCTTCACCCTCTGATGACTAGATAGGAAGCCGATGTGGCGGGTTTAAGTCCCGATCGAAAAAAACCTACCCCGTCGGTGCGGTAATCCTCATGATATATTCGATGTGTCGACACTATAACGCACCCATCAGGGTCACGAGCGCGGCCATGTCCGGCGGCAAGGGCGTCTCAAATCTGAGCCTTTCACCGGTTATGGGGTGAACAAAGCCCAACACCGATGCGTGCAAAGCTTGGCGCGATAGTCCCGCCTCAATGATCGCCTCCCTTATGGCGAGAGCCGGGGGGCCGCCGCCATAGGTGCTATCGGCTAAGCACGGCGTACCCTTATGCGCCATATGGACCCGGATCTGGTGGGTTCGGCCGGTTTCTAACCGGCAACTGATCCGCGCGGCATAGGGTTTGGTCTCAGGTCCGAAAGTCTGCTCGACCACATAGCGGGTGATGGCTTCTCGCCCGCCGCTCTTCAGGACGGCCATCTTCTTGCGGTCAGTGGGCGATCTCCCGATCTGGGTGACGATCAGGCCCGCTTGAGGCTCAGGCACACCCCGGACCAGCGCCGTATAGACCCGGTCAATATCGTGGGCTGCAAAAAGCGCAGACAGGCCTGCATGGGCGGCGTCTGACTTGGCTGCGACCATGACGCCCGAAGTGTCCTTGTCCAGCCGATGAACAATGCCGGGCCGGGCGACGCCGCCAATGCCAGAGAGGCTACCTGCGCAATGATGCAGCAGGGCATTGACCAGCGTGCCCGACGGCGTCCCCGGCGCAGGGTGGGCGGCCATGCCAGCGGGCTTGTCGACCACGATCAGGTGGGCGTCTTCGAACAGGACCACTAGGCCGAGGTCTTCGGGCTGAGGCTCCGCCGTGCGGGGGGCGGGCAGGGTCAGGCTGTAGGTTCCGGCCTTCGCCTTTTCCGACGCGCTTTGCACGGTCCGGCCCGCAAGGCTTAAGGCCCCCTCGCCAATCAAGGCTTGAAGGCGCGCGCGACTGATGGCCGCCGCCTCAAGGTCGGGATGGCCCGCCAAGACCTTGTCGAGCCGCTGGCCTGCCTCATCTGACTGAAGCGTGATCATCAGCACCCGCCCCTCGACCGTATCGTCGGCGAGGACCTCTGTGGCCTCGTCGAGCAGATCATCATCGAAAATCGCTGGATCTTGGATCAAGGGGGGCCGTGGGATTGGGGGTGGGGCGCTTGTCGCGCGAGATTGCACAATCTAACGTCACAAAGGCGCGTTAAAAACAATATCAGGCAATGATTCCTCAGGGGACCCCACATGACCATCAATCGTCGTAAAGCCTTAGCCCTGCTGGGCATGGGTGCTGCTTCGCCCAGCCTGTCTGCCGGTTCGGCCTCGGCGCGGGACACCAAGGTGGTCTTTGCCCACGGCGTCGCCAGTGGTGATCCGCTCAGCGACCGGTTGATCCTTTGGACGCGGGTCAGCACGGCTGTGGGTGCCAAGCCGGTTGTGCGCTGGGAACTGGCCACCGATGCGGGCTTCAAGACCATCGTCGCCAAGGGGCAGACGGTGGCAGACCCGGCCCGAGACCACACGGTTAAGATCGATGTCGGCGGCCTTAAGCCCGGTCAGGACTATCACTACCGCTTCATCTGCCAAGGCGTCACCTCGCCTGTGGGCCGGGGACGGACCTTGCCGACGGGTTCGGTGAAGGATGTGGTGCTGGCCGTGGCCAGTTGCTCGCTCTATCCAGCCGGCTATTTCAATGCCTATCAGGCCATTGCCAAGCTCGAGCGCGTCGATGCGGTGCTGCATCTTGGCGACTATATCTATGAATATGGCGCGGGTCCTGACGACTACGGCATGTCAATCGGTGCCAAGATCGGCCGCGCGCCTGAACCGGCCCATGAGATCGTGTCCCTCGCCGACTATCGCGCACGCCACGCCCTTTATAAGGCCGACCCGGACCTTCAGGCTGCCCATGCCCGCGCGCCTTGGATCGTGGTCTGGGACGACCACGAGACGGCCAATGACAGTTGGGCGGATGGGGCCGAAAACCATCAGCCTGCGAGTGAGGGCGACTGGGCCGCGCGTAAGGCTGTGGCTTTGCGCGCCTATAATGAATGGATGCCGATCCGGGACCCTGCGCCCGGTCAGTCTCTAGCCGCCATCAACCGGTCCTTCTCGTTCGGCGACATTGCGACCTTGATCATGACTGAAACCCGCTTAACCGCGCGAGACAAGCAATTGACCTTTGGTGCTGACCTGATGGTCAAGGGCCCCGATGGTCGTCCCGCGCCCGACGAGGCGGCCTTCAACGCCAAGCTCAACCACCCATCGCGCCAACTGATGGGCCCTGCGCAAGAGGCTTGGTTGAGCCAAGAGCTAGACCGGTCAATCAAGGCCGGACAGACCTGGCAGGTGCTCGGCAATCAGGTGGTCATGGCTAGGGTCAAGGGCCCGCAACTGCCTAAGGTCATGGGTCCTGAAGCTTGGGCGGCCCTGCTGGCCAAGGTGCCCGAAGACTATCGTGCGCGCATCGCCAAGGCTGCAGAACTGAACGCCCTTGAACTGCCCTACAATCTCGATAGCTGGGATGGTTATCCGGCGGCACGCGAGCGGGTCTATGACCTGTTCAAGGCGGCCAAGGCCCATCCGGTCGTCCTGTCCGGCGACAGCCATGCCTTTTGGGTCAATGCCCTGTTTGATGCGTCCGGCAAGACCCGGGTCGCCGCCGAGTTCGGTGCGACCGGAATTACCAGTCCCGGCTATGGTGATGTCATGCCGGATGCGCCGCTGAATGAGGCCTATGTCAGCCGCAATCCAGAGGTTCTGTTCACCGATCAGTCGGCCAAGGGCTTTGTGCTCTTGACCCTGACTAAGGACAGCGCCCGTGGAGACCTGATCGCGGTCTCGACGGTGGTGCGCAAGGCGTTTGAAACCAAGACCCTGTCATCATGGGTCGTGACGCCTGAACAGGGCGGCGGCGTCGGTCCGATCAAGCGGGTCTAATGCCTTAGGTCGCGGCTTGAACTTGAGGCCGCGACCTTTGCCAAGCGCCCCAAGCAAAGACCGCGACGCCCGTCCAGATAAAGACAAAGGACAGGGCGCGCAGGGGCGTGAAGGCCTCGCCATTGGCTAGTCCGATAGCGAACTGCACCGTTGGGCCAATGAACTGCAAGAACGACATGGTCGATAGCGGAATGCGCCGAGCGGCCCAGCCAAAGGCCGCTAGGGGGGCGACTGTCGCGGGGCCGAGCAGCAGGAGCAGGCTGGTTGCGCTAAGGCCCTGACCCAGATGGCCTTGGCCGTGCATTTGGAGCCAAACCACATAGGCCAGACCCGGCACGGTGAGGATCAGACATTCGATAAAGAGGCCGCTCTGGGCATCAGCAGCGATCTGCTTGCGCAAAATCCCATAGAGGCAAAAGGACAGGGCCAGTGCCAGCGACATGAAGGGCGGATGGCCCAGCGCTGCGGTCTGAAACAGGACGCCAATCACCGCAAGGCCAATGGCCACCATGCCCACCCGGCTGATCCGCTCGCGAAACAGCAAGGCCCCGGCCAGCATGTTCATCAGGGGGTTGATATAGTAGCCAAGGCTGGCCTCTAGCGTATGGCCGCTATTGACCGTGATCAGGAACAGCAGCCAGTTCAGGCCGATCAGCAAGGCCGATAGGGTCAGCCATGCCAGCAGTTTGGGATTGCGCAGGATGGCCACGACTTGGCCGCCTTGGCGCGCAAGCAGGACCAGACCGCCAGCCCAGAACACCGACCACAGGGCGCGGTGGCCGGTAATCTCCCATGGAGAAATACCGATCCGGCCCATGGCTTGGAACATGAGGGGCATCAGCCCCCACATTAGATAACAAGAGATGGCCGCAGCGACCGCAGCGCGTTGTTCTTTCGCTGCGGCCTCTGGGTTCACGAGCCTGAACGCTCCAGCAGACCTCTACGGTCGAGAAGCTGAGCGATTTGCACGGCGTTCAAGGCCGCGCCCTTGCGCAGATTGTCAGACACGCACCACAGGTTCAGACCGTTCTTGATGGTCGGGTCCTTGCGGATGCGGCTGATATAGACGCCAAACTCGCCGACACATTCGACGGGCGTGATGTAGCCGCCCGCTTCGCGCCGGTCCAAGACGACGACGCCAGGGGCTTCGCGCAGGATTTCGCGGGCCTCGTCCTCGTCCATCGGGGTTTCAAACTCGATATTGACGGCTTCAGAGTGGCCGACAAAGACGGGGACCCGAACGCAGGTCGCGGTCAGTTGGATCATGGGGTCGAGAATCTTTTGCGTCTCGGCCGTCATCTTCCACTCTTCCTTGGTCGTGCCGTCGTCCAGGAAGTCATCAATATGCGGAATGACGTTGAAGGCGATCTGCTTGGAGAACTTCTTTGGCGGTGGCGCACCGAGGACGAAGACGCCCTTGGTCTGGTTCCAAAGCTCGTCCATGCCTTCCTTGCCCGCGCCAGAGACGGACTGGTAGGTCGAGACCACAACCCGCTTGATCCGCGCTTCATCGTGCAGTGGCTTGAGGGCCACGACCAGTTGCGCGGTCGAGCAGTTTGGATTGGCGATAATGTTCTTCTTGCGGAAGCCCTCGATAGCGTCGGGGTTCACTTCCGGCACGATCAGGGGAACGTCCGGGTGCATGCGCCAGGCCGACGAATTGTCGATGACCACGGGGCCCGCTGCGCCGATCTTTTCAGACCATTCCTTGGACACAGAGCCGCCAGCCGACATCAGCACGATGTCGACGGTCGAGAAGTCGAAGCTGTCCAGTGCCACGCACTTCAAGGTGCGCTCGGCGTAGGAGACCTCCATGCCGACGGATTTTCGTGATGCCACGGCATGGATTTCATCAATGGGGAACTCCAGTTCCTCAAGGATGTTCATCATTTCACGGCCCACATTGCCGGTGGCGCCGACGACGGCCACACGGTACCCCATCGCATTACTCCTCTGTCTCTTTAAGAGAGGCCGGAGCGATACGCTTCAATTGCCTTGGGTGCAAGACGGGGATGGCTGATTCGGGGCCGCTAGCGCTCAGCGTGACATTGGTGCCGCGCCCGACTGTCAGCGTGCGGCATTTTTTACGATGACAGCGTAATCATTGCCGGACTCGCCCTTGGAGGGTTTGCCCCGGCCGTCTTGATCTTCTAAACGGATTTTTAACGTGACCTTTTTGGCTTGGGCCTCGCCCATGCTTTGCGGTTGAAACCAATGGCTCACGGTATTCGATGATGGCGTAGATCATCGAAGTGATTGGGACCGGTAGCGGATCGGACGGCGCTTTTAGTCTTCTGATTTTGTTATATTTGTTGCCGATCGACGCCCGTTCAGCAGGGCGCGGTCGGATCGAATTTTGGAGACGACCCTGTGACGAATGCTTCCTCTGTTCCCGGACTTGAGCCTGCGCCAACTAAACATACCAAACTCGTCGCTTGGGTCCGTGAAATCGCCGCCTTGACGACCCCCGACCGGGTCCACTGGTGCGATGGCTCCGACGAGGAGTGGGAAAAGTTGACCGCAGAGTTGGTCGCCTCGGGAACCATGGTTCGCCTCGACCCTGCCAAGCGGCCCAACTCCTTCGCCGCCAATTCTGATCCGCGCGACGTTGCCCGGGTGGAGAGCCGCACCTTCATCTGTTCGGAAAACGAGATCGACGCCGGTCCAACCAACAACTGGATGGCTCCGGATCAGATGCGCGCCAAGCTTCAGGGCCTGTTCGCAGGCTGTATGAAGGGCCGCACGCTCTATGTTGTGCCGTTCAGCATGGGTCCTATCGGCTCGCGCATCAGTGCGCTGGGCGTTGAGCTCACTGACAGCGCTTATGTCGCCGTTTCAATGCGCGTCATGACCCGTATGGGCACGGCGGCGCTGGAAGCCATCGGCGAGGACGGGTTCTTTGTGCCTGCAGTCCACAGCCTTGGTGCCCCCTTGGCTGAGGGGCAGGCCGATGTGCCGTGGCCCTGTAATGACGACAAGTATATTGTCCATTATCCCGAGAGCCGCGAGATCTGGTCCTATGGGTCAGGCTATGGCGGCAACGCCTTGCTGGGCAAGAAGTGCTACGCGCTGCGCATTGCCTCGGTCATGGCCCGCGATGAGGGCTGGCTGGCCGAGCACATGCTGATCCTCAAGCTGACCTCGCCGCAAGGTGCCGTCCACTATGTCACGGCCGCCTTCCCGAGCGCCTGCGGCAAGACCAATCTGGCCATGCTGCAACCGACCATCCCCGGCTGGAAGGCTGAGACCATCGGCGACGACATTAGCTGGATGCGCTTTGGTGACGACGGGAGGCTCTATGCCATCAATCCAGAGGCAGGCTTCTTTGGCGTGGCTCCAGGGACCGGCAAGCACACCAATCGCAATGCAATCGAGACCCTTCACGGCAACACCATCTTCACCAATGTCGCGACCACTTCGGACGGTGATGTCTGGTGGGAAGGTCTGACCGAAACGCCGCCAGAGGGCCTGACCGACTGGAAGGGCCGTCCTTGGACCCCTGCCTTGGGCGAGCCTGCGGCCCATCCCAATGCCCGTTTCGCCGCTCCTGCGGGTCAGTGCCCGACTGTGGCTTCGGAATGGGAAGACCCTAAGGGTGTGCCGATCTCGGCCATCCTGTTCGGCGGTCGCCGTGCATCTGCGGTGCCGTTGGTGACCGAAGCCTTTAACTGGCAACATGGGGTGTTTTTGGCCTCGAACGTCGCCTCCGAAGGTACGGCTGCGGCGGAAAACAAGGTCGGCGAGTTGCGCCGCGACCCCTTCGCCATGCTGCCGTTCTGCGGCTACAATATGGGCGACTATTTCAACCATTGGCTCTCCATCGGCAAAAAGGCCGATGCGGCCAAGCTGCCGCGCATCTATTTCGTTAACTGGTTCCGCAAGGACGAGGGCGGCAAGTTCGTCTGGCCAGGCTATGGCGAGAACAGCCGCGTTCTGAAGTGGATCGTCGAACGTCTCGAGGGCAAGGCGCAGGCTCAAGCCACGCCAATCGGCAACCTGCCTGCCAAGGGCGCGATCGACACATCGGGCCTGAACCTGTCTGAGGCTCAGATGGACCTGCTGCTTTCGGTTGACCGTGATGTGTGGCGTGAAGAGGCGTCCTTGATTCCGGCGGCCTATGACAGGTTTGCGGACCGCTTGCCGAAGGCCCTTTGGCAAGAACTTGAGGCCCTGATGGAGCGCCTTGAGGCGGACGATACCCCTGCCTTGGCACGGCACTTGGAAGGCGAATTGAACTAGTCTGGCTTCGATAAAGGTGGGGCGGCGCTGCATCGCCGTCCCAAGCCTTTTGAGGCAAGACGACGCCTTCGCCCGTCTTTTAGAATTTCATGATTAAATGAGTTGTTTACTGGCCTCTGTCATTTAGGTGGTTATAGCTATCGTTTGGTGAGCCCAGTGCCCGCCATCGACCGCACCACACTTGGTTTGCTGCCCCAAACCCAGAGGACCTAAATGACCGAATCTGCTTCTGCTTCGAGGCTGCAACTGATCGAAAATCTGGACCTCAAGGCCGCAGCTCCTCTGCGCTCGGAGCTCCTGTCCCTGCGTCACACGCCTTTGGACGTCGACGCCTCCAATGTGCAGCGTCTCGGCGGCCTTTGTTTGCAGGTCTTAATGTCCGCGCAGGCCACTTGGGCAGCAGACGCCATGCCGTTCGCCATTTCCTCACCATCCTCCGCATTTCAAGAGGCCTTGAGCCTTTTTGGTGCTGAGGATCTTCAGCCATTCGTTCAGCAGGGCTAGTCCATTGAGCAAGATTGTTTTGACCGTCGATGACTCCCGCACGATGCGAGACATGCTGATGCTGGCGCTCGGCGATGCCGGTTTCACCGTGGTGCAGGCCGTGGACGGGGTCCATGGCCTCGAGGTGTTGGAATCCATGGCGATGCCGGATGTGATCATCACCGATATCAATATGCCGCGCATGGATGGATTTGGATTCATCGAAGGGGTGCGCAAGAGCGAACGCCATCGCGCAACCCCGATTTTGGTCCTGACCACTGAAAGTGACTCGGTAAAAAAGGAGCGTGCGCGCTCGGCTGGTGCGACCGGCTGGATCGTTAAGCCTTTCAATCCGGACAAGCTGATCGAAGCCGTTCGTCGCGTCGCGGCCTGACGCGCCCTGTAATCGGAGCAATCGCCGTGGATCCATTAGAAGCGATCAAGGTCACATTCTTTCAAGAATGCGAAGAGCAGCTGTCCGAGCTCGAATCCGGACTGCTGGCTATGGAGCAGGGTGAGACCGACTCTGAGACCGTTAATGCCGTGTTCCGAGCGGTACATTCGATCAAGGGCGGGGCCGGTGCGTTCAGCCTTGAGCCTCTGGTTCGTTTCGCCCACGTGTTTGAAACGACGCTGGACGATGTCCGGGGCGGCAAGCTCGCGCCAGATAATAATGTGGTCAAGGTCATGCTGCGCGCTGCAGATGTGCTTGCCGACCATGTCCGCGCGGCCCGTGACGGCGGTGTGGTCGAGGAGGCGCGCTCTCAGGCTCTCGCTGCGGCGCTCGAAGCGTTGAATGGTGAGGCTCCGCTCGGTGGGCTCGTCAGCGATGAACTGGATGACATGCCCGGTTTGGAATTTACCCCGCAGACCGTGTCGGATGACGACGGATTTGGGGATGATTTCGGCTTCACGCCCCTGGCCGCGGGTGTCATTGCACTGGAGCCAGAAGGCCCGGCCCTTCGCACCTGGACGCTGCGTCTACGGCCCCAAAACGCCCTCTATGCCAAGGCCAATGAAACTGGCCTTTTGCTGAGAGAATTGAAGCGCCTTGGCGATATTCAAGTCTCGATTGATCGCTCTGAGCTTCCCGGTTTGGCGGATTTGGAACCTGAGCAGGCCTATCTGGCTTGGACCATCGCTCTGACAACGGACCGCAGCCGAGACGAGATTCAAGATATCTTTGAGTTTGTCGATGGCGACTGCGACCTTGTCATTTCCGCTGAGGACTTTATGGCCGCCCCTCTAGAGACCAGCGACGCTGGTCTAGATGCGCCGTTTGATGTCATGGCCTTGATCCAACAGGCGCAAGCGGATGTCCAGGCAACTGCGGCACCGGCAGCGATCACAGAAGTCCTAGCTGCCCCTGCGCCCGTCTCTGCCTCTGCACCGGTCTCTGGCCCTGCACCCGTCTCTGGCCCTGCAACTGGCACCCCAGTGGCAGCGGTCTCGGTCCCCTCTGCACCCCCCGCTCCAACGCCCATGGCCGCTACAGCAGCCGGCGTTGCTCCAGATGCGGCACACGGTGCAGCGGCCCAACAGGCGACCATTCGGGTTGACTTGGACCGTGTTGACCGACTGATCGATCTGGTCGGTGAGTTGGTGATCAATCAGGCCATGCTGGCCCAGCGCGTGACGGAAAGCGGTGTTCCGCGTTCCTCGAACATCGCGATGGGTCTTGACGATCTCGAACATCTGACCCGCGAGATCCAAGACAGTGTGATGGCCATCCGCGCCCAGCCGGTGAAGTCGGTGTTCCAGCGCATGCCGCGTCTGGTGCGGGAAGTCGCGGCCATGACCGGTAAGCAGGTGCGTCTGGTCACTGAAGGCGAGGGCACCGAGGTCGATAAAACCGTTATCGAACGCTTGACCGACCCCATCACCCATATGATCCGCAATGCCATCGATCATGGCCTAGAGCGTCCTGAGGTTCGGGTGGCTGCCGGTAAGGGTCCTGAGGGCACCGTGCGCCTGTCGGCGGCCCATCGCAGTGGCCGGATCGTGATTGAAGTCTCTGACGACGGTAAGGGCATTGATCGGCCCCGGGTGCGCCAGATTGCAATCGATAAGGGTCTGATCGAGGTCGATTCCAACCTGAGCGATGAGGATGTCGACAACCTCATCTTCATGCCGGGGTTCTCGACCGCCTCTTCGGTGTCAGACATTTCCGGACGCGGCGTCGGCATGGATGTGGTCAAGCGCTCCATCCAGGGGCTCGGTGGCCGAATCGCGATCACCTCGCGTCCCGGTCAGGGCTCAACCTTCACGCTGAGCTTGCCGCTAACCCTTGCGGTTCTAGACGGCATGGTCGTTTCGGTCTGTGACCATACGCTGGTTGCGCCCCTCACAGCGATTATTGAGAGCCTGCAGCCCAAGGCTCAGGATGTTCGGGCTATTGGTCCAGATGCCTATGTGATCGCCATTCGAGACAGCTACACCCCGCTGATCGATGTCGGCGCAATGTTAGGCTATCGGACGACGCCCCTTGATCCCACCAAGGGCGTTGCCCTTCTGGTCGAGGGTGAGGGCGGTGCTCGCGCGGCCTTGATGGTTGATGCCATTCAGGGTCAGCGGCAGGTGGTGATTAAGTCTCTGGAAGCCAATTACCGTCAGGTCGAGGGTATTGCCGCAGCCACCATCCTTGGTGACGGCCGCGTGGCCTTGATTTTGGATGTCGACAATGTGGTGGCCGCCCGGCGACGGGAAAAGGCACGCAGCGACGCGAAGCTGGCAGCGGCAGGTTAGGACCATGACCCCAATGACCACCTCCTCCAACAGTGCCCCTCGTGAGTTGATCTCGTTTCAGATCGGCGACCAAGAATTTTGCGTCGACATCATGTCGGTGCGGGAGATTCGCGGCTGGACCCCTGCAACGCCCCTGCCCAGAACGCCCGTCTTTGTGCGCGGTGTGATCAATCTGCGCGGTGCGGTCTTGCCGATCGTTGATCTCGGTTCGCGGCTTGGTCTGCAGATGACCGAACCGACCGAGCGACATGTGATCATCGTCACACGGATTGAAGAGCAGTTGGTTGGCCTATTGGTTGATGCCGTTTGCGACATCATCACGGTGCAGGACGACCAGATTCAGTCGACCCCTGATGTGGCCTCCGAGCTGGTTCAGCAATTTGTTAAGGGCATCCTGTCGATGGAAGGCCGGATGATTAGCTTGATCTACTTGGAGCGCGTCCTCCCAGACCGTGAGGCTGAGGCCGCATGAGCGACCAGACAGACATTCGGCGGCCCGTCAGCGCGAGCAAGGCCCTGGTAGAGGGGGAGTATCCCTTTACCCAAGAGGATTTCCGCAACATTGCGGCCATGCTGCACGCCGATGCCGGCATAGCCTTGCCTGATTCCAAGGCGACCCTAGCCTATTCGCGTTTGGCCAAGCGTTTGCGCGCCTTGGGCCTGAAGACGTTCAAGGACTATTGCGCGCTCGTCGCCAGCCAAGCCGGTGTCGAAGAGCGCCAAAAGATGCTGGCCTCCCTGACCACCAACGTCACCCGCTTCTTTCGCGAGCCGCATCATTTCGAACATCTGAAGACCAAGGTCTTGCCGGACCTGTTGGCGCAGGCCAAGCGCGGCGGGCGGGTGCGGATATGGTCGGCAGGCTGTTCAACCGGCCAAGAGCCCTATTCCATCGCCCTGACGATCCTGTCGATGCTGCCCGATGCGGGGCGCTATGACATCAAGATCTTGGCCTCTGACATTGATCCCAATGTGGTGGCTGAGGGTCGGGCGGGCTTCTATGATGAGGAATCCTGTTCTGCGATCCCTCGCGATCTGATGAAGCGCTGGTTCGTGCCCAACCCAGACGATGCTTTCAAGCGTTGGGGCGTGGGTGAGGCAGCGCGCGATCTGGTGACCTTCCGCGAACTGAACCTGATGGGCCAATGGCCGATGAAGGGCCCGTTCGACGTGATCTTCTGTCGCAATGTCGTGATCTATTTCGAAGAAGAGACCCAAGCCCGGATCTGGAGTCGTTATGCCCCGCTCTTGAGCCCTGGTGGGCGGCTTTATATCGGCCATTCGGAGCGTGTGTCCGGTCCCGCAACGACGCTGTTTGAGACTGATGGTCTAACCACCTACCGGCTAGCGGGGGGTAAGGCGTGAGCCCTGTCCGCGTTCTTATTGTCGATGACTCGGCCACCATGCGGGGGCTGATCAAGGCTGTTCTGTCACAAGATCCAGACATCGAGGTGGTCGGAACGGCGTCTGATCCGCTTGAGGCACGTACTGCAATCAAGGCCTTAAACCCCGACGTCGTCACCCTTGATGTCGAAATGCCAAACATGAACGGTTTGGAGTTTCTCGAAAAAATTATGCGCCTGCGCCCGATGCCGGTGATCATGGTCTCAACCCTGACCCAACATGGCGCGGTAGCGACCCTGAAGGCTCTGGAAATTGGGGCCTTTGACTGTGTGGGCAAGCCCATGAACGGGATTGCAGCAAAGGAGGCCTTTGCCGAGCTCGTCGATAAGGTCAAGACTGCGGCCCGTGCCAAGATGCGCGCCTATAGTCAGGCGGTGGTCGCCAAGCCTCAAGCCGCTGCCTTCAAATCCGATGGCCGTGTCTTGGCCATTGGCTCGTCGACCGGTGGTGTTGAGGCCCTGCTGTCAGTGCTGTCACACTTCCCGGAAAATTGCCCGCCGACGGTGATCACCCAACACATGCCCGCCAGCTTTACGGCCAGCTTTGCCGAGCGGCTCAATCGTAGCTGTGCGGCTGCGGTCTGCGAAGCCAGCGAAGGCGCGCCATTGGAAGTCGGGCAGATCTATCTGGCACCGGGCGGTGCTCAGCATCTGGAAGTGAGCGGCGTTGGCCAACTACGCTGCCGTCTCAAGCCGGCGGATCTGGTCAATGGTCATCGCCCGTCAGTAGATGTGCTGTTTGAGTCTGTCGCCCGCACGGTCGGTGGTAAATCGGTGGGTTTGATCTTGACCGGAATGGGCCGCGATGGCGCTAAGGGTCTGAAGATGATGCGCGACGCGGGGGCCTCCACCCTTGGCCAAGATGAGTCCTCTAGCGTGGTCTACGGCATGCCCCGCGTGGCCTTTGAAATCGGCGCGGTAGAGCGTCAGGCGCCCTTGGAGCGCTTGGGTCCTATGGTGCTCAATCTTTGCAATCTAGACCGGCGGGAGAGGGCGTAATGCCAGCGGCCTCGGGAATTTCTGTTCTCATCGTAGACGATCAGATGACCATGCGCGCCTTGGTGCGCAATGGCTTGCAGCAGCTGGGCTTCACCGAATTTCGTGATGCTGTGGATGGTGAAGATGCCTTGCGGCAACTGATCTCACGCCCAAGCCATCTGGTCATATCCGACTTCAACATGCCTAAGCTGGATGGGCTGGCCCTCTTGCGGGCCATCCGTGGCCATCCCCCGATTTCTAAGACCGCCTTCATCATGCTGACCGGCCGTGCAGACCGCGAGTTGGTGCAGCGCGCCGTTCAGTTCGGGGTCAATAACTATCTGGTCAAACCCTTCACTGTGACCATCTTGAAGGAAAAGATCGAAGCGGTCTTCGGTCCCCTTACATGAGCAAAGTTGCGAACGAACACGATCAGATCCAGCTTCCTGAGCGGCGTGTTCACGTGGTTCAGGGTGAGCATTATGTTACCGATGATCCCAGTGTCATGCTGACAACGATCCTCGGCTCATGTGTTGCGGCCTGTATTCGTGATCCCTTGGCCGGTCTGGGCGGCATGAACCACTTCCTGCTGCCCGGCGGTGAGGGTGAAGATGTGACGACCGACTCTGTGCGCTATGGGGCCTATGCCATGGAGCTCTTGGTCAACGGCTTGCTGCGTCAAGGGGCGCGGCGGGAGCGTTTGCAAGCCAAACTCTTCGGCGGCGCGCGCGTCATCAGCGGCCTGACCGATATTGGCGATCAAAATGCCCGCTTTGCAGAGCGCTACCTTAAGCAGGAAGGTATCAGTTTTGCGGGTGGGAGCTTGGGCGGCGAACGGGCACGGCGGATCCAATTCTGGCCCATTTCCGGTCGGGTCCGACAGATGGCACTAGCCAAGGATGAGGCCAGTGTGTTTGAAAAGGAGCGGCGGACCAAGCCGGCTGCTCCGGTGGACTCTGGCGCTTTGGAGCTATTTTGATTATGGCACTCGTAAGTCCAGCCAAAGCGCTTGGCCCATCTGAAGGTCAGGTTTGCCTGTCCGAGGTGCTACAGGCGGCGGCGCTTGAGGCGCGCGACCTTGCCGGAATGGGCAATCGGTTCCAAGGGCTGGTGGCCGAACTGATGGCTGCATCGCAAGATGCCAATGGCTCAGAGCAGATTGTCGAGGCCCAAGGTCTAGATTTCTTGGTTCAAAGGCTTGTGGCCCTTTCCTCCTTTTTGGAAGCGTTGAGTCCGACCCTTTCCCCGGACTGGAAGGTTAATCCCGCTCATGCAAGCCAGAACCTAACCCTCGACCAATCCGTGCGGCGTTTTGGCCGCCGAGCTGAAGATCGAATTGCCATGGCGACAAAGCCCGGCGACGTCGACCTTTTTTAGAGGCTAAGCATGGCCCCTCCTGCCACCAATCCTAAGGCAAAGATCAATCTTGAGCGGGCCACCGTTCTGCTGATGGATGCGAGCACTCAAGGCATGGACATTTTGGTCCAGGTACTCGGTGGATTTGGCGTGCGTACGCCGCTTCGCGCTTTGACCGGGGCTTCGGCGATGGAAATGGTTAAGAGCCATTTGCTGGATCTGATCATCCTAGACGCTCAGATTTCGGACATGGAAGGCTATGACTTCGTAAAATGGCTGCGCAGCTCAAAAATTGAGCCGAACTGCGCCGTGCCGGTGATCTTGATGACGGGCCATACCCAAGTTTCGAATGTGACCAAGGGGCGTGATTGCGGTGCAAGCTTTTTGGTTGCCAAGCCCATCGTCCCACGCGTGTTGCTGGACCGGGTGATGTGGGTGGCGCGTGAGAATCGGGTGTTTATCGAATGTCCGACCTATGCGGGGCCTGACAGGCGGTTCAAATTTGTTGGGCCGCCCCCCGGAACCGAGGGGCGTAGATCTGATGATTTGCCCCTAGAAGTCGGCGTGGCCAGTACGCCGAACATGTCTCAAGATGCTATCGATTCCTTACTCCAACCCCAGAAAGCGCAACTGTGACGGTAATAAGACGCAGATATGAAAACCGGCTTTCAAAGTTGATCAAGCTTCCCGGTGGCAAGACCGTCCAACAGGCTATGGATGACGCGGAAACCAATATGGAATCCATCCGCGACAAGGTCTTGGGTGCGATGGACAAGAAGGTCCTTCAGCTCTTGGACAGTGCGGCCGCGGTAACTGCCGACCCCAACCCTGAGGCCTTGGCCAATTGCTACAGTGTTGCCAACGAGATTTTTGCGCTCGCGGGGGCCTTTGGCAAGGTTCAGATGGGCGAGGCCGCTTACAGCCTGTGCGAACTGATTGATCGGTCGCGTGAGGCCGGAAAGTGGAGTGGCCCAGCCTTTCAAGCCCACATGAATGCGCTGCGTTTGATGCGACATGACGATACGGAAGAGGGGCAAGAGGCCCGCAAGGTCGTCTTGGCAGGTCTTCGAAGCGTTATTGATGCCGTCACCGGGCCGCCGCCTAAGCCGCGTTAGGGCCTCGCAGGATTAATCGCGCTCGACGAGGCGGCCACCTTCCATCACGCGGTAAAAGCAGGATCTAAAGCCGACATGGCAGGCTCCGCCATCGCCCTGTGGCAGGACCTTGATCCAGACCGCATCTTGATCGCAGTCGACGCGTAGTTCTGTGACCTTTTGAATCTGCCCGCTGGTCTCGCCCTTTTTCCAAAGGGCTTGGCGGGAGCGGCTGAAATAGTGCGCTTCGCCTGTATCGACCGTAAGCCTTAAGGCCTCAGCATTCATCCAGGCCAGCATCAGGACCTCGCCCGTTTGCGCATGGGTCGTCACAGCGGCAATAAGGCCCTTTTCATCGAAGCGAGGGGCCAACTCGACGCCGCGCTCTAACGCATCCTTATTGGCCGCGACGGGAAAGGCTGTCACGAAATCAGCCGCGATTGGCGAGGGCAAGGAAGCGGTCCTGCAGAGCCTGATTGGTCTTAAACAGGCCGGTGAACCGGGTCGTGATGGTGCTGACATTGCGGTGATGGACGCCGCGCGTAGACATGCACTGATGTTCCGCATCGATAAAAACGGCGACGCCTGCGGGGTCTAGGTTTTCATTGATGGCATCGACGATCTGCTGGGTCATGGTCTCTTGGGTCTGGAGACGCTTGGCATAGATGTCGACGACGCGCGCGAGCTTCGACAGGCCTACAACCCGGTTGGTCGGCATATAGGCCACAGAGGCCTTGCCGATGAAGGGGGCCATATGGTGCTCGCAATGGCTCTCGACCTCGATGCCGCGCAGCATGACCATATCGTCATAGCCTTGCACATCTTCAAAGGTGCGAGACAGTTCCTTGGCTGGATCTTGGCCATAGCCTTGAAACCACTCACCAAAAGCCTCTACCACCCGCTTGGGCGTATCGAGCAGGCCTTCACGGCGTGGATCATCTCCGGCCCAAGCCAGAAGGGTGCGAACGGCTTCCATGGCCTCTTCGCGGGTTGGCTTGATCAGACCTTCTGCGTCTGAACCGAAATTGCCAATGAGGGTCCGGTCTTTTGCCAGAGCATCCATGGGAGAGTCCTTGGGGTTGAGTTGCGCCGGAACGAGGGTCCCGGGATGACGCGTGACACCCTGCACCTCTACGACCAGAAAGCCCGATCGGATCAGTACGGTGGAAACCTGTGATGGCTAGTCGCAGGACAAATAGTTATATGGGCTTAAATTGGCCTTTGGCTAGCCCAACTCCGCCCCAACTTCGATTTGAATGATGTCCATGACCCTGACGCTCCACGATACCTTGGCCCGTGACAAACGTGCTTTTGAGCCCGGTGACCGTAAGAGGGTGACGCTCTATGTCTGCGGGCCGACGGTCTACAACTATGCCCACGTCGGAAATGCCCGGCCGGTGGTGGCGTTTGATGTGCTGTTTCGTCTGCTGCGTCGCCTCTATGGGCCGGATGCGGTGGTCTATGCGCGCAACATCACCGACGTTGATGACAAGATCAATCTCAAGGCCGCCGAGGAAGGTGTCACCATTGATGTGATCTCCCAGCGCTATACGGATGCCTACCACGCCGACATGGACGCGCTGGGTGCCCTTCGCCCAACCATTGAGCCGCGTGCAACGGCCCACATGGACGATATCATCACCATGATTGGTGGGCTGATCGCTAAGGGCGCGGCCTATGAGGCCGAGGGCCATGTGCTGTTCGACACTCAGAGCTATGACGCCTATGGCCAGCTTTCGGGCCGCAATCTCGATGACATGATCGCAGGCGCGCGCGTCGAGGTGGCCCCCTACAAGCGCCATGGGGCCGACTTCGTTCTCTGGAAGCCCTCCAAGCCGGGTGAACCGGTCTGGGACAGTCCCTTTGGTCCGGGCCGTCCCGGATGGCACATTGAGTGCTCGGCCATGGTCGAGGCAGCCCTGGGCTCACCGATCGATATTCATGGCGGCGGTCATGATCTGATCTTCCCGCACCATGAGAACGAGATCGCGCAAAGCGTCTGCGCTAAGGCCGGGCCAGGCCATGAACATCCGGTCTATGCGCGCTATTGGATGCACAATGGCTTTTTGACCATGGACGCTGAAAAGATGTCCAAGAGCCTTGGCAATGTGCTGCTGGTCCACGATCTGGTCCAGCAGGTTCCCGGTGAGGCGATCCGTTGGGCGCTTCTGTCGGGTCACTATCGCGCACCGCTCGATTGGACGTCCAAGCTGCTGGAACAGTCGGTCAAGGCGCTAGACCGCCTCTATGGCGTGCTCCAGCGGGCCAAAGCCGTTAATATGGACATTCTGGACGATGACGAGGTCCTCGCCCCGCTAATGGATGATCTGAACACGCCCTTGGCCTTTAGCCGTCTGTTTGCCTATGCCGACGATCTGGATCGTTCCATTCGCAACGGTACAGAGGACGGGCCCGAGCATAAGGGTAAGCTCATGACCCTCGCAGGCGTGATGGGTTTCCTTCAGGCCGATCCTGACGCTTGGTTCAAGGGCGGGGCGGATGAAGATCTCAGCGCGCGGGTTGAGGTTCTGTTGCAAACTCGCAAAGAGGCGCGGGCCAACAAAGACTTTGCTGCGGCTGACCGCATCCGTGATGAGCTTAATGCCCTGAATGTTGTCGTTATGGATGGCCCGCAAGGTGCAACCTGGCGCTTCAGAGACTCGACCAATGACTAGTTTTCAAACCCTGCGATCTGCAAAAACCGGGAAGGGACAATGACCAGCTTTTTTGAAAATCGCGCCGGTATTGCCGCGCCCGCTGAGATCGTCTGGGAAGTGCTTTACGACGTTGAGAACTGGGCGCAGTGGAATCCTCTCTATCCTGAGGTTCAAGGCAGTGTCCGCATCGGCGAGGTCCTGACCTTAAAGCAGGTCCTGCCTGGGGGTGAAGAAGAGATCCTGCGGCCGCGCATCACCGAGTGGGTACCTCACAGCCATATCTATTGGCACATGTCCTGGATGGGCGGTCTCGTCAGGGCTCAGCGTTATTTCGAGATTGAGGCGGTCAGTGAGACTGGCAGCATCTTCGCCAATGGTGAGGTGTTCCGCGGCCTGCTTGGTCCCTATGTCGGCAACAGGCTCCAGCGCCGGCTTCGGGCCGGTTACAAACTGATGGGCGATGCCATGAGAGATCGCGCTCAAGCCCTCTGGATTGAGCGGGGCGGCGAGCCCCTCTTAACCGAATGATCGACGACCTCTATTCCAGCCGTATTCTGGCCTTGGCCGCAAATATGCCGAGGGCCGGGAGGCTGGCTGCGCCTCAGGGCTCGGCGGAAAAGGTTGCAAAGCTTTGTGGGAGCCGGATCGTCGTCGATCTTGTCCTGACCGATGGTCGGGTTAGCGACTTTGCCCAAGAGGTTCAGGCCTGCGCCTTGGGTCAGGCGTCAGCGGCGATCTTGGGCGCCAATATTATCGGCGCGACCACTGAAGAGATCCGTCAGGCGCGAGATGCCCTGCGCGCGATGCTGAAGGAGGCCGGTCCACCGCCTGAGGGCCGGTTCGCGGATTTGGGTGTGCTTGCGCCGGTGAAAGATTATCCAGCCCGTCATGCTTCAACCCTTTTGGCTTTTGAGGCGGCCTTGAGCGCTGCTGATGCGGCTAAGATTCATCAATGAAAAGAGCCCAGCGCTTCCTTAAAGGTGGCGCTTAGGGTTCACATCCGGTTGGCGTGATCATGTGGGAGTGGTACGATAGAACTTCCGACTACGAGCGTTGAATCGGTATGAAGGCGATCTGATGGGCCTCTATGACCGCATTATTGGCTTCGGGCTGAGGGCCTATAAGCTGATCCTATCGCCCTTAATTGGGCGGCAGTGCCGGTTTGAGCCAAGCTGTTCGCAATATGCGGCGGCGGTTTTGATTGGCCACGGTCCTTTGCGGGGGACCGGTTTGGCGTTCAAGCGGATCTGTCGCTGCCGTCCGGGCGTGCCGTGGGGTTATGATCCGCCGCCGCCGGGTGCGCGAACGGCGAGGATCGAATTGAGTGATGGTCGTAAGGCCACGACCATATGGAAGTGTGATGAATGATTGATCTTGTTTTCCCCGACGGTTCGGTACGGTCCTACCCCGCCGGGACCCGTGGTCGTGATGTGGCCGCTGGCCTGTCCAAGTCGCTGGAAAAGAAGGCCGTTCTGATCAAGCTTGACGGTGCGCTGCTCGATCTGGACCGCCCCTTGACCGCAGACCTGCTGACCGATGGCAAGATCGAGATTCTGACCCGTGAGGCGGATGACGCCCTCGAGGTGATTCGTCACGATACCGCCCACGTTCTCGCTCAAGCGGTTCAGGAACTGTTTCCCGGCACGCAGGTGACCATTGGCCCGAACGTCGAGAACGGGTTCTATTACGACTTTGCGCGCGACGAGCCTTTCAGCCTGGATGATCTGCCCAAGATCGAGGCGCGCATGCGTCAGATCGTTGAGCGCGATGAGCCCATCCGCCGTGAAGTGGTCGACCGCGACGCTGCCATTGCTGATTTTGAAGCCATGGGCGAGGCCTATAAGGCCGAGATCATTCGGGGTCTGCCAGATGGCGAGACGGTCACCGTCTATCATCAGGGCGCGGCATGGAAGGATCTTTGCCGTGGCCCGCACCTGCCCTCGACCAAACATGTCGGCAAGGGTTTTAAGCTGACCAAGCTGGCCGGTGCCTATTGGCGCGGCGATCAGAACAATGCCCAGCTACAGCGGATCTATGGCACGGCTTGGGCGTCTGAGGCTGACCTCGCTGAGCATATGACCCGGATCGAAGAGGCCGAAAAGCGCGACCATCGCCGTATCGGCCGGATCATGAACCTGTTCCACCTTCAAGAAGAGGGCAAGGGCATGGTGTTCTGGCATCCGAAGGGCTGGGCGCTCTATCGGACGCTGGAGGCCTATATGCGCCGCCGCCTCGAGAAAGAGGGCTATCAGGAGGTCAAGACTCCTCAGGTCCTCGATCGGTCCCTGTGGGAGAAATCCGGACACTGGGAAAAGTTCGGCAAGAACATGTTTGTCTGTGAGACCGACGAGGGCGATACGCTCGCGGTCAAGCCGATGAACTGTCCGGGTCACGTTCAGATCTTCAATGTTGGCCAGAAATCCTATCGCGACCTGCCCCTGCGCATGGCCGAGTTTGGGTCTTGCCACCGTTATGAGCCCTCAGGCGGCTTGCATGGGATCATGCGGGTGCGGTCCTTTACCCAGGACGACGCCCATATTTTCTGCCGCGAAGAACAGATCGAAGAGGAGACCACCCGCTTCGTGGCCCTGCTCAACTCGGTCTATGATCAACTCGGTGTCACACTGCACAGCATCAAACTGGCCTTGCGTCCTGACGTGCGGGCCGGGTCGGACGAAATTTGGGATCAGGCCGAGGCGAAGCTTGAGCGGGCTGCTGCTGCTGCCGGTGTCAGCGTTGAACTGCTGCCCAATGAAGGGGCCTTCTACGGTCCCAAGCTGGAATTCCACCTGCGTGATGCCATCGGGCGGACTTGGCAGTGCGGCACTCTCCAGCTGGACTTCGTAACACCAGAGCGTCTCGGGGCCGAATATATCGCTGAAAATGGTACGAAAGTGCGCCCCGTTATGTTACACCGCGCCATATTGGGGACTTTTGAGCGGTTTTTGGGCATACTTATTGAAAATTATGGGGGTGCTTTCCCGCTTTGGCTTGCGCCGGTTCAGGTGGTTGTGGCAACCATTACTTCAGATGCTGACGATTATGCTCATAAGGTCGCAGCAGCCTTAGCGGCAACAGGACTGCGCGTGGAAACCGACCTTCGAAACGAAAAGATCAACTATAAGGTCCGGGAACATAGTCTCACCAAGACCCCAGTGATCTGCGTCGTTGGCCGCAAAGAGGCCGAGACGGGTCAGGTTGCCCTGCGTCATCTTGGTTCCGATGGTCAGACGATCTTGACGTTGCAAGATGCGCTCAGCACCCTTTCGCGACAGGCCACGCCTCCGGACCTGGTGGAGCCCACGGCGGCATGAATCAACTGGTTGGCATATTAAAGGCGACCACGAGCCTCGCGCACGGGACGGAGTCTAAAACTCCCGTCCAATGCCGTGTGTCTGTGATCATGGTGGTGTACCGCACCGGCCCAGCCTTAATGTCCAGCCTTCAGCATGTTTTGGATGAAGCCTTGGTCGATGATTTCATCATCATCGACAATGGCTCGCCCCACGAAGATGAGGTTCTTTTAAGGGCCATAGCCGCGCGTGAACCCAAGGTTCAACTGATCCAAGGCCACGGGAATGTCGGCTTTGCTTGTGGTGCCAATATGGGTGCCAAGGTGGCCAAGGGCCGGGCGCTGGTGTTCCTCAATCCAGACGCGTTCTTGCAGCCTGACTGTATCCGCCAACTGGTTTTGGCCACAGATGGTCAGCCCTCGCCCTGCATTGTTGGCGCGCGGGTCTTGAACAAGGATCGTACGGAGCAGCGCGGTTCGCGGCGCGGCGAGGTTTCTCCCCTGACGACGGTCCTGACCTTTAGCCATTTGACGAGCTGTATTCCGGGTCTATCGAGCTTCGAAATCCATCGGGAAAAGCAGCCTCTGCCCGCAGGTCCGATCGCTGTTCCCACCGTGTCAGGGGCCTGTTTCTGCGCCAGCCAACTTGATTTCGACCTATTGGGCGGCTTCGATGAGGGCTATTTCCTGCATGTCGAAGATATCGACCTGTGCTGGCGCGCGCGCCGTATGGGCGGAACCGTGATTTTCCAGCCGAAAGCCGAGGTCATTCACCTTGGCTCAACAAGCCTAACCCATCCCGTTAAGGTCGAATATTGGAAGGGCTTGGGCCTCGCGCGCTATTTCCGCAAGCGTGCGGACAATCCTTGGCGACGGATTTCAGCGACCCTCATGTCGCCGCTGATCCTTCTGGTCTCGGTCTTAAGGCCACTCCTGCGCCGTCGGCAGCGCTAGGTCGCGGCCCTTAAGGAAAAGGCTCCTGCGCGAGCCAGCGATGAGGGTGGTGTCTTGCCCAAACGCTCACAGATCCATTGTCCGGTCTGAATTAGACCCTCCAGATCCAAGCCAGTCTCGAACCCGCCTCGGTGCAGCATATTGACGAGATCTTCTGTGCCGATGTTACCGGTTGCAGCAGGAGCGAACGGACAGCCACCAATGCCGCCGCAGGATGCATCCAAGATGTCGACGCCGGCCTCGACCCCAGCATAGGCATTCGCTAGGCCAGTATTTCGGGTGTCATGGAAATGGAGGCGAAGGGGTTTGTCGCCAATCCCCTTGCGTACCGCCTCGACGCGCCGACGCACCATCCATGGATCGGCGGCACCGATCGTGTCGGCAATGGCCACTTCATCCACTCCTAGAGCCGCTGCCGCTGCACATAGGCTGGCAACACGATCCTGTTCGATCTCGCCGTCGAAGGGGCAGCCGAAGGCTGTGGAGAGGGTCATGGTTACGGGCGGTCCGCCGTTGGCCTTTTTCAAATCCATAATCTGAGCCAAGACCGCCATCTGCTCGTCGGTGGTCGAGCCTTGATTGCGAATACCGAACCCATCACTGGCACAGACCACCACATTGGCCTCGTCGCAGCCCGAGGCAACCGCGCGCTCCCAGCCCTTTAAATTCAAGACCAGACCGATGCGGGACCGGCCCGAGGTGGGGCTCAGCGCGGCGGCGATCTCTTCTGCCCCGGCCATCTGGGGCACGCGGCGCGGATTGACGAAGGACACGGTCTCGATCCGTTGAATACCGCAGGCTTCAAGCCGAGCAATAAAATCGAGCTTTTCTGCCGGTTCGAGCAGGACGCTCTCATTTTGCAGGCCGTCGCGTGGTCCGACCTCGACCACGGTGATGAAGCGAGACATTAGCGAGGCTCCGAAGTGGTGGTGTCGGATAGGGGGCGATAGAGGGTCAAGGTCGTTTCCCGGCCATTGGAATAGTTCAAACCCGAGACGGACCCCGCCTTTTCGGCTCTGGTTCGGTTGTGGGCCATGGCCTTGTCGAAATCGGCCTGCTCGCGGCTTTCCACGATCGCGGGGCGACCTTGGCCGAGCGCAGTCGCGGCGGCGGCTCCATCGGCCAAGATCGTATTGGTACCGAGGGCAAAGACCAGACTGGGCTCGGCATAGCCTGCCACGGTCACCGGTCCGGTGATCAGTCCTGACCGGGGAGCCAACCCTGCCCGATCAAGTGCCTTTGCGGTGCGGCTGGACAGCATCAACGGATCCAGTCCAGGCACCAAGACGCCTGCAAGCACGCCATGGGCTGCGATCCCCAGGCCACCCGCCACCGCCAAGGCTGCGACCGGGGCCTTGCGAACCATCAGGACGGCACCTGCAAGACCGGCTGCTGCAAAGAGGGCCGCGCTTAGGGCCGAAGCCGTCAGGTCGCGGGGACCGCCATAGCGGGCCAGGGCCAAGATGCTCACGGTCGCGAACAGGGCTGCGCAAAGCACCGACAGGGCCGCGCCGCCATAGCGACCGACGCGTCCGATCTGCTGCTGGCTCGCCGCTGCGATCAGCCAAGCCAGCGCCCCATAGGTCGGCAAGGTATAGTGGACGAGCTTGGTCGGCATGGCTTCGAACACCAGCCAGGACGGAATGAGCCAGCATAGGGCGAACCGTATGCCCGGCTCCTTGCGGTGGGTCCAGCCGAGGATCAGGGCTGCTGGAAGCAAGAAGCCCGATGGGAAGGTCAAGAAGGGCGCAAGCAGGGTGTGAAGACCCGTCGGGGCGCCATGGTTCTCATGACCTCCAGCCAGCTTGGGGGCGAGATCACCGCCGATGGCCGCGCCCCAGAAGGCTCCGTCCGTCGCTACCGTAATGGCAATGGCCCATGGTCCGACAATGGCGGCAAAGATCACCAGACCCCAGATCCAGCCCAGATCCTTGGCCCAGGGTGCCTTGCGATCGGCGGCCCAGAGGCTAAGGCCAGCCAGAGCCACCACCATCGGCCCAATCGGACCCTTGACCAGGGTCGCGACTGATAGGCCGAGCCAGAACAGGATCCGCGTGCGCCAGCCTTCGGCATAG